>JAIRTS010000057.1 GCA_031254795.1 Treponema sp. | reverse complement strand
CCATCATCGCTTTTTTATACGTCATCCTCCGGCATCCCTCGCCCCCCGCGCCGCCTTTATCGCGGCGGACGCCTTGTCCGCCACTCTCTCAAGCGTCTTCGACTTGACCAAGTCTTCCCGGTCCCTCGTCTTGAAGCAGCGCGTCTGAGCCCTCCGCATCCGTTCCACCACTCCCAGAAAGTCGGCCCATGAAAGCACGACGAGCTCCTTTTCGCCGCCGTCCTCGGCCGCCTCCTCCGCCTCCAAATCCAGCTTCTTCTCCAATTCCTTTTTCTCGTTTCTCCGGGTGCCCACTCGCGGCACTTTTCTTTTTCCCGCCTCCGGCCAGATCGCGCTTGCAGTCGCGATCGCTTTGCCGGCTTTGGTCAAATCTCCGTCGGGGAAGGCCTTGCACTGTCAACAAGTTAAGAAACAAGGACAGTGGGGACTTGTTTCCCTTCCTGCCTCCCCCCTCTCAACAGTTCGATTTATGGTTGTGATGAAAACGTGGTTTTTTCAGATATGCTTTTCTCGCCGTTTCGCGATTTGGCCTCGCCGTCGCCGCCCGCCGCCGTGTCTCCGACGCCAGTTCCCGATATAAGTGGTTCCCCGCAAAGCTGTCATCCGTTATCAGCGTCCCGGCAAGCCGGCCATTCAGCGCCCCCGCCGCGTGGCTCGCGTTCGCCCGGCGCTCGCGCTTCCTTCTTCCCGTTTTCCCCTTCGGTGTCTTTTCACTCGCTTCCCTCGGTCCGCTCGCCGGCATGTCCGGCGCCGTCGTCATCGCGTGAAAATCCTGTTTGACATTGTCGGCGAGCCGTCCGCTGAAGCCCTCCAGCTCCATCTTCTGTCTCGCCTGGTTGTATTTCGTCTCCACAGGCTGTCTCCTGTAATACAGTTCCGGGAACCCCCTTCTCCATCTCGTCTTCCCCAGGGTTCGTTGTCAACGCCTCCCGCTTCCCGCTTTTAAGCCGGAACACCACCGCCCGTGTCAGGGCCCCTCTGAAATCCTTATTTCCCCGCCGCCGCTTCTCATACGGTCTATACGGGGATTGAGCTTTTTCCGCGCCCGCATGACATACTTTATTTCCTTGTTCTGCAAGCAGTTAATGTGACACATTATCACACTCGCGTCACGCGGCTTTCTTATAATACCGCTCATTCCCCATTATATCGCTAATTTCAGCCGTGGCAGGGCCGCAGAGTATTACATCGGCAAAATTTTAATAAAGGCGCATGTCAACAAAAGTGGCTTTACCAACAACGCATGCCCCGTTTCAACCAGTTTCCGCCCAGTCAGGGCGGAGAGTCTCCGCCCCGTTGCAGTAGAAGTGGCGCGGCGCGGCGCCTTCGTCAAGATAGCAGTGGATAAGCGCGCGGATAGCGCGTGGAAGCCCGCCCTGGACAAAGGCTTCCTGCGTGACAAAAAGGGGCGCTGCCAACGCTCTGCCGGCGTGACGGAGCGCGGCGGCAGGGTTTTCCTCGTCTAAATCTCTGGTCATGGAAAAAATAACTGATACGATGTCGCTCTCTTCCAGCTTGTTCAGCTTCAAAAGCCCGTCATAAAGGAACACCGTCCATTTTTCAATGTCTTCCGCAGTGTTTAAGGCTTGTGTCGCGCCTCGCAACGCGAACAGCTTTTTGCTCACGATTCGCTTTTTACCAGTTTGTTGTACATTTTTTCATCAAGCGGGTAGAAATGCACCACGATGATCGCAACGGCGAACACAAGCGCCGGTATAGGCCCGATGATGAGTCGTATGGCGAAAATCGCGCCGTCGCTCTGAACCGCGTCGGCGATGTATCCGCCCGCCGAAAGGATGATGCCGGACAAAAACACCGAAAGCGATTGCCCCACCTTGGCGATAAACGTCCAGATGCCGTAATACGCGCCCTCTTTGCGCTCGCCGGTCTTTATCGCATCGTATTCCACCGCGTCCGGCACCATTGCGAAGGGCGCCACATAGCTGAAGCCGAGCCCGATTCCCGCATAGAGCATTATGACAAGGAAAAAATTCGGCCCAAGCGTGTGTCCGAGGAAGAAGACAAGGAGGCACGTACTCCCCAATATGATGAAACATATCTGGTACACCAGCTTCTTGCCGATTTTTTTTGCCACAAGCACCGAAATGGGGATGAAAACCATTGCGACAAGGAGCAACGCCACCATGGCCGGTGTCGCAAGCCCTTCATTGTTATAAATGTACTTCGTGTAGTATACGAGGATTCCCTGCAAAAAAGTGAGAGCGCAGAGGTGCAACGCATAGGTAAACAGCAAAATGAGGTAGGGTTTGTTGGTGAGAACTTCCTTATATGTGAGGAAAAAGCCCTTAGTTGGAAAATCTTCTTTCGTATGAGCGCGTTCTTTGACTCCAAAAAAGGTGAGGAGCGTGGTGACGGCGATGATACCGCCCAAGACTACGCCTACCGCGATGAAGCCCGACTTGCGGTCAGGGAAGGCGGCAACTATGGGTTGCACAGCGGCCGCGCCAATGATGGTGCCGAAGACCGCGCAACCAAAACGGTATCCGTTGAGGCTGGTGCGTTCATGGTAGTCGTTGGTAAGCTCGGGCGTCAATGAGGAATACGGTATGTTGATGACGGTGCTCGCCGTATTGAGCGCCATGAGCGCGACGACCGCCCAGATCATCAGTACAATGGGGTTGGTCACGCCGCCTGACGCAAGATAATCAGGTTTCGTGAAGAAGAAAACCATAGTAAGAAACAGAGGAATCGCGCCAAAAAGGAGGTACGGTCTGCGCCGCCCCCAGCGTGAATTGGTGCGATCCGATACGTAGCCCATGACCGGATCCGTCACCGCGTCCCAAAATTTGCCGATCATGACCGCCACGCCCGCCAACGCCGCGGCCAAACCTACCGTGTCAGTGAGATAGTTGAGACTCCAGAAGCCAAGCGCCGTAAAGAGCAGGTTTCCACCCAAGTCAAAAACACCGAATCCCAATTTTTGCTTTACCGTTAAAGCCATAGTTCCTCCTCAAGGTTTTGTTCATTGGACCTGTCCAAACGCGCCGCCGAAAGCGCGTTTGGAGCCGGCTCCATTAAGAATTCTTTCTCTTTATGAATCGCATAAATTTTTCAATAATGCGATTATACCCGCTTTCTTTAGGCTCAACGACCGCGAATTTGTTTAAATCCACATCATTGCCCGAAAAAAGGCCGATATCGCTCTTGTTAAACACGTAACTCGCCGGACACAGCGCGTATTCTCCATTTTGGCTGCGTATGGAAACCAGATTCAGGCGGTATTTCTCCCGCAATTTCGATTCGGCAAGAGTCTTGCCTATCAGAAAATCCGGGACTTTGAGTTCCGCGATGCTCAATTCGCCGCTCACCGGCACATAACTTAGCAACGTTGAGGAGAAAAGCAGAGGTGCCACGCGCTTCGCGGCCTCTTTATTCGGAAAAACAACTTTTGTCGCGCCAACCAGAGTGAGTATCTCTCCCAGCGTTTCGGATTCCGCTTTTACAATAATAGTGGGAATGTTCAGTTTGGCGCAATAACTGGTCGCCAAAATAGCCGCCTCAACGCCCATGTCTATAATAACGGCGTCAATGGTTTCCGGCAGTATCTTGCGCAGGTTTTCGACGTTCACAATGTCCAGCGCCACCGAATTGGAAGCTATGTCCTGGTAAGCGTCAATAGCCTCTTTGTCGCGGTCGATAATAAACACCTCGACGTTAAGGCTTAAAAGCTCTTCCAAAATGCTTTTGCCGAAATACCCTAACCCCAATACAGCGATTTGTTTCATAATTCCTCCTCACATCCTCTCATTCCATCAACAATGTTCCCTTGGGATATGTTATGTCAGGGTTGGTATGGGTGAGCGAAGGGAACGCAAGCGCGATAAGCCCGGCGCGGCCCGCAAACATAGCCCCGATGACAACCCATTTTCCGGCTGTGGACAAATCGCCGGTAATGCCGAGACTCAAGCCCACGGTGGTGAATGCGGAAAACACCTCAAAGGCTATTGCGCTGAACGGTTTCTCTGTAAAACGCTCGGAAACGGTGAGCGCTATTATGAATGTAAAGAGCAACAGCAGCGCCTTAAAAGTGTATACAACCGCCTTGTTGACGGATTCGCCGGCGAGTCTCCGCCGGAAAATCTTGACATCCCCGTCTTTATCCGCAGGACAGAAAAGAAAGGCGAACAACACGAAAACCGTGGTTACCTTGACGCCGCCCGCGATGGAGCCGGGAGCGCCGCCTATGAACATGAGGATCGTGGAGAGAAGTTTTGACGGCTGACTCAAGCCGTTTTGCGCCACCATATCAAAACCGCCGCTACGGGTGTTCACGGTTTGGAAGACCGCGTTCATAATGGCGGCGGGCGTGGACATGGCGCCGAAAAGCCGCGTTCTTTCAAATACAATGAAGAACAGCGATCCCGCCGCGATGATGGCGCCGCTCATGGCGAGGATAACTTTGCTGTGATATTGGAGACGCCGTGTTTTTCCCCTGATGAAGCGCAGTACATCGTGGAGAACCAGAAAGCCGACGCCGCCCAAGAAGATAAGCGTCATAAACACCATGACAATGGGTATGTTGTCGGAAAATCGCTTTAGTCCGCCCGGCAAAACGGAGACACCGGTGTTGCAAAACGCGGAAACCGCATGAAAGATACCCATGAAAAGCCAATTCCGCTCGCCACAACCCCTGAACAGCAACGAAAGCGCAACCGCGCCTATGGCTTCTATGGCAAAGGTGAATATTATGATGTTCCGCACGATGTATTGAGGGCGATGTTCAATGCCATCAAGATAAAACCTCTGTATGGTCGTGCGTCTGTTCATGCCCAGCCGGTTGCCCGAAATGGTGAGGATAAGCGAGCTAAAACTGATGATGCCGAGTCCGCCTGTTTGCATAAGAAGGAGAATGGCGATCTGTCCGGCTCTGCTGAAAGCCGTTGTGTCAACGGTACCAAGACCCGCCACGCACACTGCCGAAGACGCGGTAAATACGGCGTCCGTAAACCGCAACGCGCCACTGCCCGCCCACATGTCCGGAATCAGGAGTATCGCGGTTCCTGCGGAAATGACAATAAGAAAAAACGCCAGCAGGTAGAAGGCGTCTGATTTTTCAAAAATAGCCACATTTCCTCACTTCCCGCGCTATTCGGCTGTTGGGCAACTCCAACTTGTTGAGCAAGCCTAACGCTCCGGGTAAGTTGCAACGCGAAACGTTCACGCGCTATTCATTCGGCTCGCCTCCGGCGATCACCGCCTGTGCTAGGGGATGACGTGCGTCAAGGAATGACGGCGGAAGCGCACGGCCCCCACGCGCCGTATTCGCCCTTCTGATTCTCGTAACGGGCGCAGAAGAAAGCCGTCATGCCCGATTCCATCGCGTCGAACTCCACCAGTTCCGTTTTGCGGCGGGTGAAGCGGAAATGCAGAAGCTCGTCTCCGGAAAGCGGCTCTTTCATTAGATAATGCTTGATTCCCGCGGCCTGTTCCAGCGTGGCTCCACCCTGCGGCATGATTCCCTTATATAGCGCGTAGCCATAGTCCCCCCGACTGTCAAGCGACCCGGTTCCGGCAAGGGACGCGAGGTGGACTTGCAACATACGTGGTTCTCCGTGGCAAGTAAGGGTCAAAGCGGGACACCCGGTCGGTTTCCCAACCGGAGCGCGGGTCTCGTCCGGCAGAAGCAATAAAAGCGTCGCCAAATCCGCCAACTCAAGCGGCGGCAGGAGCAGATAATGCTTCTTGAGGAATCGCGCCTCCGCCTCCAACTCCGCGAATACCTCGTTGCACTCCACTACGCTGGCGGCTGTCCGCTCCCCGCTTTTGACCACCGCCAGCTTCTCTTTGGCCACGCTGTTCGCAGCGATGAGGCTGCTTACATTTGCGGCGGGAATGTTCCACTCCGCCGCTTTGGTCTTGAAAACCTCAATCCAGCTATCCGTCAAATGAATTTGCGCGTCTCTCGACCGGGGATACCAATCCATGCCCATACGTTGCCTCCCAGAATTTTTTTTAAAGGCGCGGCTGTTTCAAAACTAAAATTTTGAAACAGCAACCTTA
>JAIRTS010000241.1 GCA_031254795.1 Treponema sp. | reverse complement strand
AAAATGGACGGTTGCAAGGCACTCACAGTGGCAATATGCGCGGTTTACAAATAAGCCTTGAACCGCCGCTCAATGTCGGAAATGATTTTGTATTCAATGGCGTCAACCAACGCCATATGGCTTGCGTCAATAATGTCCGTTGAGACGCCCACAGTTGTCCATGTGTGCATGCCGTCCGTGGATTCGATAAGCACGCGGACTTTTGCGGCGGTCGCGTCTTTTCCGTCAATGACACGGACCTTGTAGTCTGTAAGACGCGCGTGGGAGAGTTCCGGGTAGAAGCGTTTCAACGCGCCCCGCAACGCTCCGTCAAGGGCGTTGACAGGACCGTCGCCTTCCGCAGCGGCTATTTCCTGTTGCCCGTCGACCAGCGCTTTCACCCAAGCGTGGCAGTACGCCGCAACGCCGCAGGTGGAGTGTTCGCTCACCACACGATAGTCCGCAATAGTGAACAATGGCTGATATTTGCCGAGTTCCTGACGAGCCATAATTTCAAAACTGCCGTCCGCGCCTTCAAACTGCCAGCCATCCGCCTCCAATCCCTTGAGTTTCGCGACAAGCGTCGCGATTGCCGGATGATCCTTAGTGACGCTTGGGTCGATTTTCTTGACCCGTTCAGCTATGGCGGAACGCCCGCCAATTTCGCTTATAAGAAAACGGCGGCTGTTCCCAACCATGTACGGTTCGATGTGTTCAAAAGAGTGGCTGACTTTGAGAATGCCGTCCGCGTGCATGCCCGCCTTATGCGAAAAAGCCGACGCTCCTATGTAGGGCATGGAATCAGAAACCGCGACATTGGAAATTTCCGCCACCTTGCGCGCTATGGAAAAAAGTTGCTCCAATTTGCCTTCCGCAATGCAACGGCGCTTGAGTTTCAGTTCTATGCCGGGAATAATTTCCGCAAGAGCCGCGTTGCCGCACCGCTCGCCAAAACCAAGAAGCGTTCCCTGTATGTGGGAACAGCCTGTCTTTATTGCCATGAGCGTGGATGCGGTCGCCATGCCGCCGTCGTTGTGGAGGTGTACGCCGAGCTTTGCGTGAAGCGAACGCTCGCTCTCCGTCTCCTCCGTTCCTCCTCCCAACGCCGCCAGTGTCTCTTCCACAACGCGGGCTATGTCATCGGGAAAGCCGCCTCCATTGGTGTCGCACAGGACAAGCCGGTCAGCGCCGACCGCGAGCGCGGTTCTGAGCGTGGAAAGCGCGTAATGCGGATTTGCGGCGTAACCATCAAAAAAATGCTCGGCGTCAAAGATGACAACACGGTTGTTTTTTTTAAGAAATTCGATGGTTTCGCCTATCATGGCGAGGTTTTCATCAAGACTGACACGCAGGACTTCGGTGACGTGGATGTCCCAGCTTTTGCCGAAAATCACCACTGCATTCGTATTCGCGGCGAGCAGAGTCCGCGTCTGCGCGTCTTCGGCGACTGACACGCCCTTTTTGCGGGTTGAGCCAAACGCGGCGAGTTCCGCGTGTTCGAGCTTGAGTTTTGAAGCGAGCTGGAAGAATTCCATATCCTTGGGATTGCTGCCCGGATTTCCGGCCTCAATCCAGCGTACGCCAAGCTCATCAAGCGTCTGCGCTATGGCGAGTTTATCCTGTACGGAAAAACTGATGCCTTCGCCTTGCGCGCCATCCCGCAAAGTGGTGTCGAGGATTTCAATGTATGTGGTTTCTTTAATCGTATCCATAGGAAATAAGTGATGTTTCGCAAACAACCGGACCGCCATCACGCGCCACATAACGAAGTCGATTATTTTGAACTACTGCGGCGAAGAAGACTTGAACTTCCATACCTCTCGGCACCAGCACCTCAAGCTGGCGTGTCTACCAATTCCACCATCGCCGCGTCAATGAAAAGAGTATACCGCGAACGCTCTTTTTTGTCAAGCCGTTTTTTCAAAAATCAGCCGGCGTGGAAAGCGTGGAATGGCGGCTGCGCTGCTTCACCGCTCTTCCAACCCATACAGTTTTATCTTATTAAGTATGGTTTTTCGGGTTACGCCCAATTCTTCCGCGACTTTGGTGCGGTTGCCGTGGTTTCGCGCGAGGCTTTCCAAAATAGCTTCCTTTTCAATGTCTTCCAGAGAATGCCTGTTGGAAACAGCGGCGTCTTTTTTCAAGCTCTCGGGCTTTTCATGCAGTTCAATATCTTCGGCTCTTATGATCTGATTTTCTCCATAAATAAGCGCGCGTTCAAGGATATTCTCCAATTCCCTGATATTGCCCGGAAACGAATACGCGCGCAGTTTGTCATGCGCTTCCTTGGACAGAAGCGGCGCCTCGCGTCCCATGCGAGACGCTGTTTTCTTTAGCAAAAAATCAGCCAGAAGCGGAATATCTTCGCCGCGCTCCCGCAACGGGGGCAATTCAAGCCTGAACACATTCAGCCGGTAAAAAAGGTCTTCACGGAAGCGGCCTTCCTGAATCATGGTTTCCAGACGGCGGTTCGTCGCCGATATGATGCGGGCGTTGACTTGAATGTCGCTCATGCCACCGAGTCTGCGGATTTTGCGATCTTGAAGCACGCGCAACAGCTTCACCTGCAACGGCGCGGGCATTTCGCCGATTTCGTCAAGGAATATCGTCCCCCGTCCCGCAAGCTCAAAAAGCCCCACTTTCCGTCCAATCGCGCCGGTAAAGGAGCCTTTTTCATGCCCAAAAAGCTCGCTTTCCATAAGATTTTCATTTATTCCGCCTATATTTATCGCTATAAACGGCGCGGCGCTGTTATCTCCCCTATCGTGAATTTCCCGCGCCGCCACTTCTTTGCCCGTACCGCTTTCACCGGTAATGAGTATCGTTACATTGGTCGCCGCGAGCTTGTCAATTCTCACGGATATTTCTCGCATTATTTCTGATTGACCGATTGTGCCGGTTTTAGCGGGGCGCGTACGTTTTTCAGCCTCTACAACATCTTCAAGATGTTTGTTTTTCACGAGCGATTGCAATTTAATGACGAGTTCAACCGGATCAAAGGGCTTGACAAGGTAATCTTTCGCGCCGGATTTGAGCGCCCGCACTGCGTCGGGAATCTCGCCATGCGCGGACATCATTAAAACCGGCGTGGCTATGCCATGTCGCTGCATCCATTCAAGCAGGTCCTGCCCGCTCATGCCGGGCAGTTTCAAATCCAACGCCACCGCGTCAAAAGCCTCTCTCTCAAGGCACGCGAGGGCGGCTTCACCACTTTCAACCTCAACGGAGTCAATGTTTTCCAATGCAAGATATTTTTTTAGAGACAAGCGAATATTTTTTTCATCATCAACAATGAGTACGCGCAATCGGAGAGAAAGGGATTTGAACCCTTGGTACCCTCACGGGTACACACGACTTCCAATCGTGCACCTTCGGCCGCTCGGTCATCTCTCCAGAAACATAAACACATAGGATTTCATTTCAAACGCCCCGTTTGCCGGTACGTTTGCGCCGGAGAGAGAGGGATTCGAACCCTCGAAACCCTTACGAGTTTAACGGTTTTCGAGACCGTCCGATTCAACCGCTCTCGCATCTCTCCTGTGTTTCCTATCTAGAATACGCTACACCATCTCGCGGGTTTTGTCAAGGGGTCGCGGTAGCCCATTCAGGTAAAACCCGCGAAAATAGCCGGCTTGCCAGACTACAAAGATACGCATTATGAGCGCATAGCGTTCTGTATGCGACGGTTTTACAGGGCGGATGGAGGCGTGAGAATGGAGCGTTCCCCAACTGCGGCCGGGCGAGGAATGACCTAACCACACGGAACTCCGAGGGACTTTATGCCCGAAGCGCATACATCCCCGATATGCGACGTAGGGGCGTACTCCCTGTTCATTATGTATTGGGCGTAAATCAAGTTTTTCAGAATATTCAGCGATTATTTTTTCGGCGGGTTTTTTAAACGGAAAATTTGTACAATGCGGTACTATTTGAGATGCTTTTGAGACTTCAAGTTCGTCAATAATTAGACCCAATTTTTCTAATGATTTTTTATCGCTATCGACAAAAAATGTTACTTTTTCTGGAACACCTGTGGTTGGTATAAACGCAACCTTTTTTCCGGAACAAGTATTTTGGGTAAATTCCACAAAAAATTTATCCGATCTGGTAAAATAAGATGCCAAAAATAATTTTTTTCATATAAATTTCTCCTTTTGTCCAATTATTTCATTGCCATCATTTTTTTTGTGATCATAATCTGGACTGAATTTAATTTTACCTTTTTGAGGTGATCCACAAAGTATGAAGGGTTATCAAACGAAGCCATAATTGATATAAAAAAACGCCATGGCAAACGCCTTCCAGTAATTTTTCAGCTTCCCTGAAAAACAACGCGCCCTCCGAAACGCCCGCCTTATCCGGCGCCTCGTCCGGCGATTGCTCCC
>JAIRTS010000216.1 GCA_031254795.1 Treponema sp. | reverse complement strand
ATGGGCGGTAGCCCATACCGCCGTAGGCGGTTCTTGTATATGGGGTAATGGCTTTACTATTGGCGTTATGCGTAACCCGTTTTACAAAATCGGGAAACTGCCATTTAGGGGTAAAATGGGGTGAAAATCCTAAAAAAGGGGTCAAAAAAGTTATCAATTTCTAGTGAAACCTAGAACATACACATAAGTACCAGAACATACATAAGGCTTGACTAATTCTTTATAATATAATAAGATAGAGTACATAAGGCATAGCAGTGAGTACATAAGGATTAGGCAGTCGAATGTATCTGACATTTTGCCAGCCCGAATAAGGAAATGCGAGGCATTTCCATGGCCGACAAACTGTGCCGGAGGTTTCGCGTGGGAATGGAGCGTAGCGGAATGACCTAGCCGTTGTGGAGGCCGAGCCGCTTTAGCGGTGAAGGATATACAACCTCGTTACGCGAAGCGCCAGCCTTTACACATATTTTTATTTCTTCTTTATTGGTATTCTTAATACTGTCTTTAATTTTTCCTTCGCCACTTTCCTAATGTCCGATATATATATTTCGTGATGATGCCTTTCCTCGCCTATATCATTCACAAAACTATTTTCCTCAAGATATTTTTCCATCGCCATTACTGTTCCCGGCTCTTCATCAAACGGTCCTATGTGCATACATTGAACACATAATCCTTCTTTTATTTTCAGATATTTTGCCTTCTCCGTATTTATGCTCTTTTTATTTTCTACTTCATTGCATGCCCATTCAAATGTCCTTTTGGTAACAAATTCAGGCAATCTTATTACGGCGGTCCATATAAATTTTGATTTGTTTCCAATGTCTTTTACATCTTTTACTGTCCAAAACCCCTCAAGAGGCGGGACAACATAATCGAAATATCCTTCCGGCGTGTTTTGCTTCTTTTTGCTCATTTTTATTGTATATTGAATGCTATACAATAATTCAACGGCCTTCCCGAATTCCCCGTCTTTGTCATTTGGATCGCCTTTCCCGGCGATGGCCACAAAAGTCATTTCGGGAATATCTATTATCACGGGAATAGTTTTGGGAAAGTATAATTCTTTATATTCCTTTTTATAATCCAAAGCGTCAGCCATATATTCCTCCATTGATTGTACAATATCATTTTGGAATTATTTTGTCAATAGTTTATCCAAGTTTTTTGAAAAATTTTGAGAGCATTTTGCATGACGTAGGTTTGCTAATAAATTGTCTTGCGAGCGTGGCGCCAAGTCTCCGCAGCGCCCGCCGCGCGCAATAGGCGCATTTAATCGGCTATTCAAAACCAAACTTCGCCGGCCGTAATAAATAAACTGATAGGAAGCGGGAATCGCCCAACAGCAGGCAACGCCGTCTTAGGCGCCGCTGTAATTCACCGCCTCCTTATATTCACGTATCAGAGCCGTGAACATATCTCCGTATTTTTCCATTTTTATCTCGCCAACGCCGGATATTTGCAGGAATTCCCGCTTGTCAACGGGCTTTCTCCGGCACATATCCCGTAGAGCGGCGTCGGAAAATACGATGTATGACGGGACGCCCGTTTTTTGGGCGATGGTTTTTCGCAAATCCCGCAATTTCTCAAATAAAACTTCATCAAATTCCTGTATCGGAAGACTTAATTCGGAGGGTTTTTCCGATTGCGCCTCTTTCGACAACATCATACACACGCTTTTCCGTTCAAACACGATCTCGCCGGAGCGCTCCGAAGAGATCACCACAGGAAATTCTCCGGTATTCAGCGCGAGATAGCCCTGTTCTATCAAGAAATCCAGAATCAGCCGTACGCGGTGGGAGCTTGAGTCTTTCATAATGCCGTACGTACTGAGCGTGTCAAGGTGAAAATTCCGAATCTTTTCATTCTTGCCGCCCCGTACAATATCAATAACCACGGTTTTGCCAAAGCGTCTGCCCCTCTGTTCCAGACGCAGTACGCAGGACACCAGCTTCTGCGCCTCTATCGTAATGTCAACCTCTTCAAAAAGCGTGTTGCAGTTTGAGCAGTTTCCACAGAAAGCGGGCGCGTTCTCGCCAAAGTAGGCGAGTAGCCGGGACCGCAGGCAATCAGTTCCGGTGGCGTACCATGTCATGAGCTTCAGCAGTTCCAGATTATGCCGAACAAGCGCCTTGTCCATCGGAACGCCTTCTTCGTTGGAATGCGTGATGAGAAACTCATTTATGCGCACATCGCGCCCGCTGTAAAACAGGATGCACTCGGCGGGTTCGCCGTCTCGCCCCGCCCTGCCCGCTTCCTGGTAGTAGCTTTCGATGTTTTTCGGCATATTGTAATGAATGACAAAGGACACATTTGATTTGTCAATGCCCATGCCGAACGCGTTGGTCGCCACCATGATGGTCTTCCTGTCGTAAAGAAAATCGTCCTGGTTTTCATGCCGTTCCGTGTCTTCAAGCCCCGCGTGGTACTTGGCGACCGCGAAATTCCTGTCCGAAAGCATTTCCCACACTTCTTCAACGGTTTTTCTGGTGTTGCAGTACACGACGCCGCTCTTATTCCTGTTGCGCTGTACATAGTCCAGCAACGCCGCGCTTTTGCTCTTGGGTTTCCGCACTTCAAAATAGAGATTTTGCCGATCAAAACCTGTGGTAATGACGAAAGGCTCGCGCAAAAACAGAATGGAAAGGATGTCTTCCTTCACTTTCAGCGTAGCCGTCGCCGTAAAAGCGGCTATAACGGGTCTTTGATCCAGCGTTTTTATGAATTCCGCAATATAGAGGTAACTCGGCCTGAAGTCGTGTCCCCACTGGGAAATGCAGTGCGCTTCATCAATCACCACAAGGGCGATTTTTCGAGAGTCCTCTCCGTCCCGCGACATGGATTGCATTCTTTGCTGGATTTGCAAAAAATTTTCTTTAAGGAGCCGTTCCGGCGCGATGTAGAGGATTTTGCAATCGCCTTGGCGCAGCAGCTTCATGGTCGCCGCGTATTCTTCCTGCGAAAGGGAACTGTTCAGGCACGCCGACGGCGCGCCGGCTTCCCTGAGCGCGTTGACCTGATCCTTCATCAGTGAAATAAGCGGCGAGATCACCACCGTAAGCCCGTCCAGCAACAATGCCGGTATTTGGTAGCAGAGGGATTTTCCGGCTCCAGTCGGCATAACGGCGAGCGCGTCCTTGCCCGCGAGAATGGCGTCAATAACGGCTTCTTGCCCGGAACGGAATTCCGTATAGCCGAAATACTCCTTGAGAACAGCGAACTTGTCTTTGCGCGTCGGCGGCGGTTTTTGCATGGTACAAGCTCCTTATTTCGTATATGCGTCCATTTCCGGCTCTATGCGGTGTTGCCTGTTGTGGCATACATGCGGAACAACGCTCAGTCCTCCTCCACATTCGCAGTCCGCCTCGCCATTCCGCTAAAACGGCTGGTCACGGCAGTATGGATAAGGAAAGTATATTGACCGTCATGTTCCGCCGCCCTTTTCATGGAGTTCCGGTTTCCGCTCTTTTTGCTCAGAAAAGGGAGTTTTTACCTCAATGGGTCCATTTTATCTCTAAAATTCCCTTTCCACAAGAGGGCTTTGCAACGGCTTGCGCCAACACCTTTCGCCCGCTGCCGGTAGAAGAAGAGGAAGCGCGGCGTTGGCCGCACGGCATTGACCGCAGTCCAGCGATATTCTGGATTATCCGGCGCGGGCGCGGCAACGCCACACGTCACGCCAAAAACTTAGGTTTTTCTTGCCGCAGTTTGCGTCTGTCGCATCGTTTCATCGCCGGCAAGCCCCGCTAAACTCCTGTAAACTCTATGCAGGCGCTTTCGGCGAAGCGTCTCGCTCGCACCTTCACAAACACGTTGTGGTATGGTATAGTCTCATACCATGAATGAAAGATTAGATTCCATGCTTCGCCGTTATGAAGAGTTGTCTACGCTGGTGCAAGACCCGGAATTGGTGAAGAATCAGAACAAATACCGCGATTTAATGAGAGAATACTCCCAACTTGGCGAAATTGCGGCGGCGCATAACGAAATTGAAACGCTGATCGCCCAATGCAACGATGCGAAAACGCTCTTGCAGGAAGAAAAAGACTCTGAAATGAGGGAACTCGCCAGGGAAGAAGTGAAAAACTTGGAAAAACGGTTGCAGGAAACCGAAGAAAAGCTCAAATTCCTCCTTGTTCCTAAAGATCCCCTTGATGAAAAGAACATCATCATGGAAATCCGCGCCGGCACCGGCGGCGATGAAGCCGCGCTTTTTGCGGCGGATCTTTTCCGCATGTATTCCCGGTTTGCGGAAACAAAGGGCTGGAAGTTTGAAATTATGAACTCCAACGAAACCGAACTCGGCGGGTTTAAAGAGATCGTTTTTTCCATAAATGGCAATAATGTGTACGAAAATCTCCGCTATGAGTCCGGCGTCCACCGCGTACAGCGGGTGCCTGAGACCGAGGCTTCCGGGCGCATCCACACATCGGCGGTTACGGTCGCGGTTCTGCCCGAAGCGGACGAGACCGAAATCGACATCAAGCCGGACGATCTGCGCATTGACGTGATGCGGGCAGGCGGGCCGGGTGGACAGTGCGTCAACACCACGGATTCGGCGGTGCGCGTCATCCACATTCCGAGCGGCATCACGGTTCATTGCCAGGATGAAAAGAGCCAGATAAAAAACAAGGCGAAGGCGATGCGTATACTCCGCGCCCGCATTTACGAAGCGGAATCAGCCAAAGCCGCAGCCGAACGCGCCGAAGCCCGCAAGAGTCAGGTCGGTTCAGGCGACCGTTCCGAGCGCATCCGCACCTACAATTTTCCTCAGAACAGGCTGACTGATCACCGCATCAGCCTTACGCTGTACAAGCTGGACATTATCATGCAGGGCGATGTGGCCGAGTTGTTCGACGCTCTCAAACTTTCGGCGAGAGAAGAAGCGCTTGACGCGGCAAGCTAGTCGTGAAAACGTCGAGGGCGCCGCTGGTGGCGCAGGACATATCAGGCGCAAAGGCGGTCTACGAAGAATTAAAAACCCGTTTCTCAGCGAACGTTGACTTTGAGCTAAATAGAGGAGAAGAATCTATGAAGGTGTCTGAATTTTATGCCTTAGCCGAATGGGTAAACAAGAAGATTGTTAAAGGACAAATTGTCCAGAAATATCAAGCGCTTCTCAATATTTTGTCGAGAAATATGCAGTTTCATCAACAAAAAGGATAATTCTATTCTATAAGAAGGAAAATTGTATGAGGCTTTGGTCAGCATCGACAACCGTTAGAAATCCTGAACGCATACGAAGTTTCTTGAATAACAGCCGCTTTTGAGAGGCTTGCAAGCTAACCGCAGGTTAGCCGACAACCAACCGAGTTATCTCGCAAGTCCAATAAGTAAATTGAAGCTTTTCCCAAAACGCGAACTACGTTCCACGAACTAAAGATTCGGGTTAGTTTTGGGAAAGCCTCGTTGATATAAAAATAAGCGCCGCTCTTGGCGGGCGGCGCTATTTATTCAATGGAATGTTCTTTTAACATATTTTCCCATTCAGAAATATGAAAATCCCTCACTTCTGCCGAGTTATTCGCGTCAATAATCAAATTCTTTGTATAAACATGAATAAATTGTTTGTAATCAGATACAAAGCGCAGATAGTATTTTATACTGTTAAAAATACCATTGGGAATAATATCAACACCAGTATCATCTTTAATTGACAAAACAAAACTATTGATATACGTTTCTTCTTCTTTCGAGAGAAAATTATCTTTTGCGGTGGTTAAAATATAATATCGCTTTATTGTCGTGTTGCGTGATTTTTTAACCACATCAAAAACCAAATTTCTATCAATGGAAATATTATGTTTTATTTCAAGTATTTCAAATAGCGTATTATCAGCGTTCCAAATTTCAATGTCGCCATAACCATGCTTATCAGAGGAAGTATGAACATTGAGTGGACATAAGATTTTTTCTTTGTATTGCTCAAATACAGGAAGTAATAATTCATAAATGGAATACATGGCAATTACAGGAAGGCGCGAACTAACAGGAAATGAAAAATGTTTTTTCAGCATTGCGAGTATGGTGTTTATGTTAAGAATATTTGTATGATTTGAAGCGTTTATCGCGTCATCAAATATTTGTTTGTATTGTAAAGAAAGAACATGAAGTTTGTAAAATAAATATATTAAAACCTGCGAAGCGTCAACGGTATTATTCTGAACAGCGTCAAGAATATACAAAAAACTATCCTTTACATTGCGTCTGCGTATTTTGAGCGCCTGCCCTTCAATTTGTGTCCACGCGATTCTTTCTCTGGTCGCAAGCGTTAAAAAACCGGATTCTTTGTTCGCATATCTGGGAAAATACTTTTTGAAGAACGGCGTTGTAATATCAGTGTCGAGGCTCCGGGCCGAATAACCTCCTTCAAAGTCAACGCGACGCAGTCGAATGTCCTGATTCGGCACACAAATCTTGGTCAAAAGCGAGGTTACGAGCGCCGAAACGATTGACTTATTTTTATCTATAGCTTCAATAAGAGCATCAACATTTCCGGTGATAATTTCAGGAAATGAAATTGTGTTTTGCCTTTCATATATTTGAACCGCTTGCGTGTATAATTTTTCTAATGTCTCTGCTTTATTCATAGTATAAATTCAAACCCACCACTCTGTATATTTTCTTCTTGTTCACGCAAACGTCTCTCCGCATATTCCGCATATTCGTAATGTATTTCGATGCCGATATAATTCCTGTTAAGGCGTTTTGCTGCAATTGCGGTAGTGCCAGAACCCAAAAACGGGTCAAGTACAAGAGCGTCTTCTTTTGTTAGAAGTTTAATCAATTCCTGCACAATGAATTCGGGATACACGGCGGGGTGTATATTTCCTTTTATTGTTTCCACTGTTGATTCTATTACGTCTTTACGCATAAAATGTCCATAAATTTTTATGATAGTAAAGCCCTTCGTCAATAACTGCGTTAAGCGTCCGCCACCCTGTCCACCGTATGGGAGCGCGTGAATCCCATTTATTTTCATTCTGAAACTGTCAATTTTCCCTTGCTTCACCTCAAGAATCACACTCTGTAATTCTCGTCGGGCGAGTTCTTTTTGGTCTTTTGAAAGATTTGATGCTTCAATTAAATCAAAATATCTCTTGCCAATATCATTGCCGTTAGTTTTTTTCTTGCCATTAAAACATACGTCGCGGTATTCAAGAAATGCGTCTTTATTGAAATAATAATCATTCGATTTTGCGAAAATAAAAAACGGCTCGGTTGCGGGAATGAGTTTTTTAGGATCTTGTTTCGGCGTTGGATTTATTTTCACCCATGTAAGTTCATTGATAAGCCGCGCCAGTTTTTCGTTTTGTACCTGTAGCGCAAAACGATATGGCGCAAGTAATAAATTGCCGTCAATATATTTATCACCGATATTAAAGACAATTGCCCCTGTGTTTTTTACCACGCGGATACATTCACGAAAAACAATCATGACATTTTCAATATATTCGTCAATGGTTTTTTCGTTGCCGATACCGCCGCCGCCATAGTCGCGCTGTTGAAAATATGGCGGACTAGTTATTACTAAATCAACCGATTCGGCGGGTAGAGTTTTAAGAATTTCTTTGTTGTCGGCGCAATATATTGTGTTAGTGTCCATATCTTGGCTAATAGCCCTTATCTCCATTTTATGTGTTTTCGGCTCTCAAAAAGTCGTCTTCCTCTATTAAAGTCTTGACTTCCTCTCGTCGAAAGTTAAAGCCGACTCTTTTAGGTGGAAGTTCCTCGCTCTAAGAGCCGCTATTCTCTCTCGGAGAGGCAAAAGCAGGTCTCTAAGAACCGATGTTCTCTCAAAAAGAGTCAATTTTGGGTCTCTGAGAGTGGATTTTCTCTCTCTGAGAACCAAAATCGAGTCTTTTAGTCCCAAATTCGACTCTTTAAGCATTGATATATGATACATGAAACTTGAAATTTTGACAAGCAGACGGAAAACTTTATGTGAACATAACTTTCTATATACGGCGCGGAGGCACGGATGCCGCCGCTTCGAATTTCTCAGGGTTTTTATTGCGTTTTCTGATCTTACGGCTCTATCAATGTCGCAAAAATTAGGGCATTCCAAACTTCGCATAACGTTCCAGTTTGCGTTTCTTCAGGCGCTAAAGCAACCTCGGCATCCATTGCATGGCAGTTTGTTGCGTTTCGCGCATAAAACTCCAAAAATTGCCTGCAACCGGCTGTTAGGTCAAGTGGTTAAGTTCCTTTCTGAACATCTCCAGTATATTTGGGTGACGCGAAACCCTACGGGTTTCTTTACGGTATACCGCCAGCTACGCCGCCGCCGCATCCATCCGCCCCGTACTCCACCCCTGTTCACAAAAATCAAACTATGCTATACTTGCCTCAAAATGGAATTTACGGAACTAAATTTACACAACGATCTACAAAAAGGCATCGTAGAAGCGGGTTATTCGATCTGTACGCCTGTTCAGGAGCAGGTGCTTGGCAATGCGTTTAATGGGCAAGACCTCTATGTACAGTCTCAAACCGGCACCGGAAAGACAGCGGCGTTTTTAATTGTCATCTTTCAAAGGTTCCTTACAGAGTCGCTTTTGCACGGGAAAAAAGCCCTTGTCATGGCGCCAACGCGAGAGTTGGCGGTTCAGATTGAAGAAGAGGCAAAACTGCTCGCAAAGTACCTTCCCTTCAAGATTGGCAGTTTTTACGGCGGGGTCGGCTACGGGCAACAGCAACAACTGTTGCGCGACAATGTACAGATTTTGATAGGAACGCCCGGACGGGTGCTTGATCTAAACGCCTCAGGGCAGATGAACCTCATGGACATCGCTTTCCTGGTGATTGATGAGGCGGATCGGATGTTTGACATGGGATTCTATCCTGATTTGCGGAAACTCATCAAAGCGGTGCCGCCTGTAGACAAGCGGCAGACCATGCTCTTCAGCGCGACGCTCAACTCATGGGTGAAAAATCTCGCGTGGGAATACACAAAAACGCCCTTTGAAATAGAGATCGCGCCGGAAACCGTTACGGTTGAAGAGGTTGAGCAGCTTTTGTACCATGTGTCGTCTGAAGACAAGATGAAGCTGTTGTTGGGCATCCTTGAACGGGAGCGTCCAGAAAGCGCCATCATTTTCTGCAACACCAAACGGTACACCGAAATCATCGCAAAACGTCTTGATGTCAACGGCTATAAAGTTGAGTTTATCATGGGAGACCTGCCTCAATTCAAGCGGCTCAAGATAATTGAAGATCTGAAAGCCGGCAAGACGCGCTTCCTTGTCGCCACCGATGTCGCCGCGCGTGGACTTGACATTGAAGGGCTTGCCTTGGTCGTCAACTACGATCTGCCCGCCGAGGCCGAAAAC
Organism: Treponema sp.; assembly: GCA_031254795.1. Taxonomy (GTDB): domain Bacteria; phylum Spirochaetota; class Spirochaetia; order Treponematales; family Breznakiellaceae; genus JAIRKH01. The sequence continues at coordinate 8,535 of JAIRTS010000216.1, read as the reverse complement.
TACGTTCACCGCATAGGGCGCACCGCCCGCGCCGGTAAAACCGGCAGAGCCATATCTTTTGCCAGCGAGCAGGATGTGTACGAGCTTGCCGCCATCGAACGATACATTGAGAAGAAAGTCCCCTCGGAAGTCGCGGGCGAATATCTGTATGCGAAAGACAGGAGCGCAGGCAAGAGCGTACGCGCCGACTCCCGCGATCATGGAAGCGAGCCGGACGCGGCGCGGGGCGATGAACGGCGCTTGCGAAAAGAAGGGAAACGACGCGGCTCAATAAGCCGTGATTCATTGAGCCGCGAATCGCCGCGCGGCGATTCGCCAAGAGACAGTAAAGCGCGGCAAGCGGAAACGTCTATACGGAAGCCTGAAAAGCCCGCTAAAAATGGGAGACGCGGGTCTCCGCAAAAACAAGGGCGTTTTGAACAAGCGGGCAATATTGACAGCGGCGGTCTTTCCGCAATGCCTTTTGAAAAGCGCATGGCGTATTACCGGGCGAAGTACGGCGCGGGATTTGGCGCTGGCGATGGCGGCGCCCACGCCAAAGCATCCGCTGTAGAAACGGCGGCAGGCGCTGGGCGGGAAGACAAACCACGGCAGGGCGGCGAGCGCAAGCGGAAAAGCCGGCGTTCGCGGCAGGGGAAACAACTCCCGGCTGAGTTGACATCCACCGCCGGCGACGCCGGAACCGATTCGGCGTCGGCTTCCGTTTCGGGAAAAGCCGTGAAAAAAGGCTCTCCTGATAAGACCAGGGCCGATAAACGTCCGGTAAAATCCGCAAAAACAACGCCGCCGCAAGCGACGCCGCCTGCTGTGGAGATGGAAAAGACCGTAAAAAAAGGGCTTTTCGCGCGGATTTTAGGCGTCTTTAAGAAAGACGGTTGACGCCGTCCCTATCGGCGGAAGCGGATTCGTTTATTCCCGCTTACAAGTTGAGCCTTTTCATCGAAACTCCGGTTCGCAAGCCGGAGTTTCGCGTTAATTAGTGTCTGTCCACAAAGTCGGTTATTTTGCGAACAGACCGCGGGCTTTAGTCCGATGCATCTGCATACGCAAATGCGGTTTTTAAGGAAGTCGCGGACCTACGGTCCGAGCCCATAATGTGGCTACATTATGGACAGACACTAATTAAATGGTCAAAAAAGGCTCTGTATATAGGGGCTTTCCCAAAACCAGGGTTTTGGGAAAACAATCTTGAAATTCGCAGGTTTGCAAGGCTTTAGCCTGAAAAACTGCAAGGCCCTAGCCCAAAACCGCGCGTGTTAGCGCGCAGTCAATTAGTTTTGGGACAGGCTCTATAAATTACACAAACGAGGTATATATTGATCACAGTTACAGACGTACGTTTAAGCTATGGAGAACGGACGCTATTCAAAGATGTCAATCTCAAATTCACGCCCGGCAACTGCTACGGAATCATCGGAGCGAACGGGGCGGGAAAATCGACCTTTCTCAAGATACTCTCCGGTGAGGTGGAACACGACAAAGGCGAAATAAGCGTTACGGCGAGAGATCGCATGGCCGCGCTCAAGCAGGATCACTTCGCGTTTGAGGAATATTCCGTGATAGACACGGTTGTCATGGGCTATCCCAAGCTCTACAACGTGCAGAAAGAGCGAGAAGCCATCTACGCAAAAGAGGATTTTTCAGACGAGGACGGCATCCGTTCCGCGGAACTGGAAGCCGAATTCGGCGAACTCGGAGGATACGAAGCCGAAGCCCAGGCGAGCCAACTCCTTTCCGGTCTTGGTCTTGACGAGGCGGATCATGGAAAGATGATGAGCGAGCTTGACGAAACCAGGAAGGTGCGCGTGTTGCTGGCTCAGGCGCTTTTTGGCAATCCCGACATCCTCCTCCTTGACGAGCCGACCAACGGGCTTGATCTTGAGTCCATCTCGTGGCTTGAGGAATTTCTCATTGATTTTCCCAACACGGTAATCGTGGTGAGCCACGACCGTCACTTCTTGAACAGCGTCTGCACCCACATCGCGGACATTGACTTTGGAAAAATCACCCTGTATTCGGGCAACTACGACTTCTGGTACCAGATGAGCCAGATACTTCAGAAGCAGGCGAAGGATTTACAGAAAAAGAACGAAGAAAAAGCCCGCGAGCTTAAAGAATTCATCCAGCGCTTCGCTTCAAACGCCTCAAAAAGCAGGCAGGCGACAAGCCGGAAAAAAGTGCTTGAGAAGCTCGACCTTGAAAACGTTACGGTGACAAGCCGCAAATTTCCGTATGTTGGCTTCAAACCGGAGCGGGACATCGGCAACAACGTGCTGAACATCGAAAACTTGAGCTTTTCAAGCGCCGAAAATGACGGCAAGAGGGATATTTTAAAGAATTTCAACCTTACGGTCAACAAAGGCGACAAAATCGCATTCGTGGGGCAGGAGCATCAGGCGAAATCGGTGTTGTTTGATATCATCGCCGGGGCACAGAAACAATCGTCAGGCAGCTTCTTTTGGGGGCAGACAACCTCGGTGTCGTATTTCCCGAAGGAGAATTCCCAGTTTTTCGATTCAAACCTCTCGATCACGGATTGGCTGCGGCAATATTCTCCGGATCAGGACGAAACCTATGTACGCAGTTTTCTGGGACGCATGCTCTTTTCTGGCGATGAGGCGCTGAAGCCCGTGAATGTGCTTTCCGGCGGCGAAAAAGTGCGGTGTATGCTCGCGAAAATGATGCTTTCCGGCGCAAACGTCCTCATCCTTGACGAACCGACCAATCACCTCGATCTCGAAGCCATCACCGCCTTGAATAACGGACTGTGCGCTTTTCCCGGCGTTATCCTGTTCAACTCGCACGATCACGAGTTTGTCAACTCAACGTCAAACCGCATTATCGAAATCCTGCCCGGCGGAGCGGCTCCAATAGACCGCATGACGCGGTTTGACGATTACCTGTTGGATGAGACCGTGAAGGAACTGCGGGCAAAGGCGTATCATCACGTGGAGCGGTTGCAAATATAACAGGGAGTCCGCGCGCGGAAGCGCGTGGGAGGCGGCGTTGAGAGAGAGCCTGCGGCTCACATGGAGAAAATCGCAATGATCGCTTTTGTCTCATGAGCGTCAAGCATGCGTTTGCTCAAGGTGAGTTAGCGCGGGCTTCTAGCGGCGGCGTCTTCGCCGCATGTTCACTAACTTGCGCCGCTGGAAGCAGCGGGACGCAACAGGAACCTTTATTTTGAAACAGGCTTTGGAAAAAAGGACGGCGTGCCATGGAAAAGAAATTTAACATAACAGGATATTTCTGGCAAATTGTATGCGCGCATACAATCTCATATTTTATCGCCGGCATTTTTGCGCTTGTCGTTGTCAATTACAGGGAATTATTTGCGGCTGAAATCATATCATCATTTATGCTTTCCGTGGACGAGCCTATTGTGGCGTTGGGCGGAACATTCCTGCAAATATTTCGCGGAATAATTATCGCATTAATAATTTTGCCTTTGCGGAAAGTGTTTTTTGAAGAAAAACATGGTTTAACGAAACTGGGGTTAATAATTTTCGGGTTTTCATTGTTGTCTACCATAGGGCCTGCGATGGGTTCGTTCGAGGGTTATATATATACAAAAATTCCTGTGATGTATCAAATTCTGGGTTATCCCGAGGCGATAATTTATATACTGTTGTTTATTGGATTGTTAAATTTCTTAAAAAAGCATGGGCATAAAAAGATAGTGATAATATTATCAATAATAATAATTGTTTTGTTGTGTTTAATGGGGATAATGGGGTATATAATGGCGTAAAAAATTAAAAGACGCGCGCGGCGCTTGTGGCAAAAAAGCCCTCTGCCCGCTTGCCCGCCAACATTTCAAATAAATCCCTGAAAACTTCCGTCGCTGTCAAACCAATCATAAGCTATTGCAATCCACCATGAATAGAAGCGGCTCTTTCTAATGTAACCACCCCGAAACGACGCGCGCGGCGCTTTTTGTATAATGCAAAGCGCGTCCGGCAATGCGTCAGGTTTGAAGGCGCGCAAGCAGTTTCTTCAAATCCTCCCACGCGGGACGCTTCAGGTTCGCGTCGCGCAAAAGGGCGCTCGGATGGTACGTGGCGATGAGGGGAATCGCCGGCGCGCCGGCGGCGCTGTCCGGCGTGTAATCAAAAAACGTTCCACGCAACCGTCCGATGCCTTCGCTGGTACGGAGCATGGTTTGCGCCGCGATTCTTCCCATGCAGAGGATATACGCCGGACGAAGAACCCGTATCTGCCGCGCAAGAAACGAGGCGCAGGCCTCGGTTTCTTCGGGCGAAGGATCGCGGTTGCCGGGCGGGCGGCATTTCACGGTGTTGGTGATGAAACAATTTGTTTCGCGGGAGAGGTTTATGCTGGCGAGCATACGATCAAGAAGGTGTCCCGCGACGCCCACAAAGGGCTTGCCCCGCTCGTCTTCCTCAGAGCCGGGCGCCTCGCCCACGACCAGCACGAGCGGGCGTTGGACGCCTTCTCCCGGCACGGGAAGGATACGCAGATCGCACAAGCCGCACGCCCTGCATTCGCGGACTTCAGCAGCTATCGCGGCTATCGCGGCTATCGCGGCCGCCGCTTCAAGGCTGTCTCCGCCGCCGTCTCCCGCAATGGTTTGCGCGGCGTTGTCCACCGTCACGTCATCCTCAAAGACGGGCGTTTCCCGCTCCCGCCAATGTCCATCCCGCAGGAAATCGCCGGCCGTGTCAAGCAGCGCCGCCAGCCGCGTTTTATCTTCCGCTGTCATATCAACGCCGTTATACTAACGCCGTCATATTGACGCCGTCATTGACGCCGTCTGGCTACTGGGCAGTTGGCGGCAGTTCCTCTAACGTTTGCATGTTGAGGAAAAGCGCCCCGCCGTCCGCGCCTTCGGTGAGCAGGCTGTCCTGATAGAACGCCACTGACGCGAAAGGGTGAACCGCGACCGAAGAAGCGGCCTGAAGTTTCAGATTGGCGTCAAAACGCGCGATATAAAAGCCGTCGCCGCCGCCATTGGCGCCAATGGCGTACAGATCATCCCCATTCACCCAAAGCAGGCTGTGCGCGCTTATGGCGTCCGCGCCCCGCTCCACCGTCTCAAGCGTGTCAATCGCTATCTTCACCAATCCGTACGACGCAGAATCGCCCTGGACGGAAAGGGCGATAATAGCGTCGCCGACGATATTCACGGTTCTTATATTCAATAAAACGTCTTCCGAGTCTTTTATCCACGCGCCGGTGGCAGCGTCAATTTGAACGAGCTTGCCCAACGGCGCCGCCGCTGTCGACGCGGCCGCGTCAAGGACGATGCCAAACGTGACAGCCAGGATTTTTTCTCCCCCGCTATTTATCACTTCCTGCTGATCCTGCGCTATCTCCTGCCGCTCCTGCTGGGCTTCCGCAGTCTTTTGCTCGGCAAACTCCTGACTCTGCTGCGCGGCTTCTTCCATCTGGGACACGGCTTCCTCCCGTTGCGCGAGCTTCTCCTCCCGTCGCGCAATCTCTTCCTCATCCTCCTCGGAAGCCTCCGCGTCCTGCGCGAGCCGCTCCCGATCCTGCTCAATGGCTTCCCGCTCCTGCTCAATAGCCTCCCGTTCCCGCGCCGCCTCCTGCTCTTGCGCCTGCGCCCTCTCTTCGGCCTCCTCCGCTTCCCGCTCCTTTAAGTCCACCATGTCCTGCCGGGTTTCCACACCCATATCCTCTTCTTTCCGCTGCTCTTCCACCACCTCCGGATCAGTAAGCGGCGTTGTGTTGATCGCGCTCAAAGAACCCGGCCGGGCGTTTCCAAGCGGAATAACAATAAGAGTCTGCCCCGGCCACTCGTCGTAGCGAACCGACAGACCGATTTTTTCCTCCTCAAAGTGAGCGGTCACAATCTCGTTGTAGTTGGCGTTGAAATATCGCGCGTTTTTGTGAAACACCGCGTTGTAAATAGTGATATATTGGGCGAGAAGCGCGGCGTCATCCGGAGAATAGCGGTAAGCCCCTTCCAGATACCCCTGAATGATAAGCCTCAAATTTCTAATATGATCGACCCCGGCGCCCGCGCCAAGTCCAAAAATATCCGCGTCGAATTTGCCGGTCTCCTCCGGCGACACACAATGAATGACAAAATAACGTCCGGCTTGTCCGGCGCGAGCCGATCCGCCGCCAACGCTTCTGCCCAAACTGTTCCCTATTCCCCAAATAGCGGCGCGACTGTCGATTATCGCGGGCATATTTGTATTATTGACGAACTCCACCGACCCCTGATGCTCTAACAACTCGCTGTCATTGACAGCCTCTTGGGCAAGAATAATTGTGGAAACGCATAAAGCGAGAGAAATAATCAAAAAAGAACGGATGTCGCGCATATACACTCCTTTTTCCTTTATGATAAACGAAAAGAGAACAAAAAGCAAGCGGGAATCGGCAATTCCGGCCTCCAATCGGCGGGATGACGACGCTTTTTCAAATCAGCGCTTTTAGCTCACGCTTCTTCCAGCAAGGCTTCGCCCAGCTTCCAGTTGTCGCCCGCGCCCATAGTGAGGAAAAGATCGCCCGCTTTAAGCGCGGGTTTGACGAGCGAAACCGCGTCCAAAGGCTCTTCCACATACAAAATTTCCCCGCCACGCGCGCCGCGCGCCTCTCTAACGCTCTCAATCTTTTCAAACAACGTCCTGCCCGTAACGCCGCCCGAATACGTCTCTCGCGCCGACGCGTAGATTTTATGCAGCAGAAGCGCGTCCGCGCCGTCAAACGCCGCCGCGAACTCGTCCAGAAGCGCGGCGGTGCGGGTGTAGGTGTGGGGCATAAAACTCACGACGAGGCGGCGGTTGGGATAAAACATTTTGAGCCCTTCAATAGTGGTCTTTATGGCGGTGGGATGATGGGCGTAATCATCCATGAAGAGAACGCCGTTTTTCTCCCCGATGATTTCGGAGCGGCGCTTGCTTCCACAAAAGCGCTCCAGCCCGCGCCGCGCCCCTTCGCGCTGCGCTTTGGTCATGGAGACGGCGCTGACACCAGAAGCGCCGGCGGCGCGGTTCTCGGCCCGCGCTATGGACGAAACGAGCGCGAGCGCCGCCGTTGCGTTGAGCGCGTTGTGCCTGCCGGGAACCCTGAGCGTGAAAGGCTCCGCGAAAGCACTCACTTCAAACACGAGCCGCTCGTTTTCCACGGAAAAACTGTTTATCCTGAAATCCCCCCGCGCGGTGAACCCATAGGGCGTGAACACGAGGCCGCGCTCCTCCTTCCTGAGCGCCTCGGCGACTTCGCGCGCGCCTTTGTCATCCGCGCAGTAGATAAGCTCCCCGCCCGCGGGGAGTCTCCTCCCGTATTCTATAAAAGCGTCCCGTATGGACTCGTAGGTGGGGTAATAATCCTGATGATCGCTTTCCACGCTGGTGAGCACGATGCGTTTGGGGTGAAAGGAAAGGAAATGCCGCCGGTACTCGCACGTTTCCGCCACGAAATACGTATCGCCAAGCGAAAGCGTCGAGTGTCCGTTGAAAACGCTCGCCGCGCTTCCCGCCAATATCCGCGCGGGCAAACGCGCTCCTTTCAACAGGGAGCCGGCCAGGGCCGTAGTGGTGGTCTTGCCATGAACGCCCGCTATGCCGGACGAGTCGAAATGGGCCGAATACGCGCCAAGCGCGTCCGTGTATTTGAACAGCGGTATGCCCCGCCGGGACGCTTCCAGCAGTTCCGGGTGCGTTTCAGGGGAATACGCCGCGGAATACACCACGAAATCAATGCCGTCGTGTATATGCGCGGCGTCAAAGGTTTCAAAATAAGGGACGCCGCATTCTTTCAGGATCGCGTCCGTGTAAAAAACATCGCCCGTATCCGAGCCGCTCACCCTGACGCCGGCGTTGAGCAACAACTCCGCCAACGCGGACGTGCCGGTGCCTTTGACGCCCACAAAAAAGACGCATGATCCCGGCCGTACGGCAAAAACAGGTTCTTTCATTACGCTCATCATATTCATCATACGCGGGAACACACGCCGCCGGACAACCCGGCAAACTGTTTTAGCGTCTCCTCTCTTTTTTTCATATTTTTCACATTTTTCATATAAGGCTCCTAAAAAACACGCGCCCCGCTTTGTTCAGGGAAATTTGGCGAGCGCGTCTGGCGCGCGGCATACCAGGCTCACGCGCGGGCGCATACTAGTTCCATGCGTCAACGCATACTAGGCTCACGCGTCAACGCATGCTAGTTCCATGTGTCAACGCATACTAGGCTCATGCGCGGGCGCATGCTAGTTCCATGCGTGAGCGCATACTAGGCTCATGCGCGGGCGCATGCTAGTTTCATGCGCGGGCGCATGCTAGTTCCATGCGTCGACGCATACTAGGCTCATGTGTGGACGCATACTAGTTCCATGCGTGAGCGCATACTAGCTTCATGCGCGGACGCATGCTAGTTTCATGCGTGAGCGCATGCTAGTTCCATGCGCGGACGCATACTAGTTCCATGCGTCAACGCATGCTAGCTTCATGCGCGGACGCATGCTAGTTCCATGCGCGGACGCATGCTAGTTCCATGTGTCAACGCATACTAGTTCCATGCGCGGACGCATACTAGGCTCATGCG
>JAIRTS010000191.1 GCA_031254795.1 Treponema sp. | reverse complement strand
GAGGAGATTTCCGCGGAGACGCTCGCCAAAGAGCTTGGCTTTGATGTGGAACGGTACAAAGCGTGGGAAGCCGGGGCGGAAGAATTCCCCATAGGCGTCCTTGTGGAGATCGCTTCGCGGTTCAAGGTCGATCTTACGGAGCTTGTTACCGGGAAGGCGTCCAATCTGCGCACCTTCTGCATGACACGCGCGAATAAGGCGCCTGAAGTGAGCCGTCGCCCCATGTACACCTACTGGAACTTGGCGTACAATTTTCACCGGAAGAAAGCCGAGCCGTTCCTTGTCGAGGCGAGCGCGGACACCGCGAACAAGCCCATAAGCCTTAACACCCATCCCGGGCAGGAATTTGACTATGTGCTTGAAGGCCGGCTTCTCCTTTCAATCGGCGGGCATGAAATGGAGCTTGGCCCGGGCGACAGCGTGTACTATGATTCCCAGGAGCCTCACGGCATGAAAGCCGTTGGCGGTGAACGCGCGAGGTTTCTGGCGTTTATATTTTGACGTACAATCCGCGTGGAGCGCGGGTTGTACATGCCGGCTGTTCTTCCATAAAGGACGCCGCGTCAATGAGAGAGGATTTTCCCCAAACGCGAGCCGTGCCGGCAGGGAACTTCTCTAACAAGGAGCTTATATGCCGATAATGGATAAATTTGTCAAGAAACAGAATTTCGCCTCGTATGAGGATTTTTATGAAAATTTCACCGTGGAAACGCCTGAAAACTTCAACTTCGCCTTTGATGTGATGGATGAATTGGCGCGGGAAAAACCCGATGAGACCGCTCTGGTATGGTGCGACGAGCAAGGAGCGGAAGCCTCGTTCACCTATTCTGAACTCAAGTCGCTTTCCAATCAGGCGGCAAACGCCCTGCGCCGCGCCGGCGTCAAGAAAGGCGATCCGGTCATGCTGATTCTGAAGCGCAGGTGGGAGTATTGGATAGTCCTGCTCGCCCTGCACAAAATCGGCGCGGTTGCCATTCCGGCGACCCATTTGCTCACGGTCAAGGACATTGTGTACCGGTGCAAGGCCGCCAATGTCATTGGCATTGTCTGCGTTGACGAGTCCATCATGCGGCGCGTTGAAGAAGCCCAGTCGAAGCTCCTCTCCGAGGGGAACGCGGCGCTGCGCTTTAAGGCTTTTGTCCGTAGCGTTCATCAGACCAAAGACGCGCCGCTGCCGGCAGATTCTCCGGCTTCGTGGCTTGATTTCAAGGCTTTGTTGCAGGTGGAGCCTTCCTGTCAGTTTGAACGCCCCTCCAACGGCGGCGCCAATGAGGATATGATGCTCCTCTACTTCACTTCCGGCACGACCGGCATGCCCAAGATGGTGAGCCACAATTTCGCGTATCCGCTGGGACATATCATCACCGCGAAGTACTGGCAACAGGTGGAGGAAGGCGGGATCCACCTCACGGTCGCCGACACGGGATGGGCGAAAGCCGCGTGGGGCAAGATTTACGGTCAGTGGTTGTGCGGTTCGGCTGTATTTGTCTACGATTACGACCGGTTTGTGCCGTCCACCATGCTTGAAGTCATCACACGTCACAAGGTGACGAGTTTCTGCGCCCCGCCCACGGTGTACCGCTTTTTCATAAAAGAGAATCTGGCTTTGTACGATTTTTCTCATCTCAAGCATTGTTCCGTCGCCGGGGAGCCATTGAATCCTGAAATCTATGAGCAATGGAAGGCTGGAACCGGTCTCAAGCTTCGCGAGGCTTACGGGCAGACCGAGTTGACCGTCGCGCTCTGTTCATTTCCGTGGTTTGCGCCGAAGCCGGGGTCAATGGGCAAACCTTCGCCGGGATACGACATCGATCTGGTGAGGGATGACGGCGTTTCCTGCGACATGGGCGAGGAAGGGCAGATTGTCATACGCACCGGAAAGAAAAAGCCTATGGGCATGTTTGGCGGCTATTACCGCGACATAGAGCTTACCGGCAGCGTGTGGCATGACGACATGTATCACACCGGTGATATGGCGTGGCAGGATGAGGATGGCTATTTCTGGTTTGTCGGACGCGCCGACGACTTGATCAAAAGCTCCGGCTACCGCATCGGTCCCTTTGAGGTGGAAAGCGCCCTTATGGAGCATCCGGCGGCGCTTGAGTGCGCGGTCACCGGCGTTCCCGATCCGGAGCGAGGCGCCGTGGTTAAGGCGACTATTATCCTTGCCAAGGGCTACGAGCCTTCGAACGCGCTCAAACTGGAATTGCAGGAACATGTAAAGAAGACCACGGCGCCGTATAAGTATCCGCGCGTCATTGAGTTTGTCGCGGAATTGCCAAAAACAATCAGCGGCAAGATACGGCGCGTGCAGATTAGGGAAGAAAAAAAACAGGAGACGACATGCGGGCAGTAGACATTATCGCGCATAAGAGAGACGGCGGCGTCCTGCCCCGTGAGGAAATCGCCTGGCTCATCAATGGGTATGTGGCGGGTGAAATTCCCGATTATCAGATGGCGGCGTGGGCGATGGCGGTGTTTTTTGCGGGCATGAACGCGGAAGAGACCGCCGCTCTCACCGAAGTGATGCTACGGTCGGGCGCGATGATGGATCTATCCGGCATTCCGGGACCTTTTGTAGACAAGCACTCGACCGGCGGGGTTGGGGACAAGACGAGCCTCATTATCGCGCCTCTTGTCGCAAGCCTCGGCGTCAAAGACCCCATGATGTCTGGACGCGCTCTGGGGCATACAGGCGGCACGCTCGACAAACTTGACGCCATACCGGGGTATAGAACGAGCCTGTCCGCCAAGGAATTCCGGAGGATTCTTGCGAAAGACGGCTTCGCCATGACCGGGCAAACGCGGGACATCGCTCCGGCGGACAGGCTGCTTTACGCGCTCCGCGATGTCACCGGCACTGTGGAGTCCATCCCGCTCATCACCGCAAGCATACTCTCCAAAAAGGCCGCCGAAGGGGCGGACGCGCTTGTCATGGATGTGAAATATGGCTCCGGCGCGTTTATGAAGCGAAAAAACGACGCGGAAGCGCTCGCCCGCTCTCTTGTTGACACCGGCGTTCTCATGGGAAAGCGTATTATCGCCCTGCTTACCAGCATGGACGAGCCGCTTGGAAACATGGTGGGCAATTTCCTTGAAGTTGAGGAAAGTTTTCTCTGCCTTGAAGGCGGGGGACCCGGCGACCTTATGGAGGTGAGCCTTGAACTTGCCGCCCGTATGGTGGCGCTTGGCGGAAAGGCGGAAACAACCGGGGAAGGGCGCGCGCTTTGTGAAAAAGCCCTTGCCGGCGGCAAACCCCGCCAGCTTTTTCTGGACAATATCGAAAGCCAGGGCGGCGACGCGCGGCAATTTCTTTCCATGATTGGGAAGCGCCGTTCCGAATACAACGCCGAAATCCGCGCGGTACGGGACGGTTTCATCGCCCGCATAGACGCCCTGAAAACTGGACGCGCGGGCGTACAACTTGGCGTTGGACGCAACCGCGCCGAAGATGTGGCGAGTCCTGTCGCCGGCGTACAGTTTCACAAAAAGGGCGGCGACATGGTTAAGGCGGGCGATCTTGTTATGACGGCTTACGCAAAGGATGAATCCGCGCTTGGCGTCGCCCTGCCCCAGCTTGAAGAAGCCGTTGAATATGAAGATGAGGCGCCGGACGCGCGGAAGCTGATATGGAAGGAAGTGGTGTGATCGCGCCATGAAAGGCACACTCTCTTTTGACAGGCTTCCTTGACACATAGAAAGCTGAAAACCTTCTATAAAAAACTCTGAAAGCGTATTGACACGATTTCGTTCGGCGTGTATAGCGCATAGCGCCTAATAATTAGTATCTGTCCGCAAAGTCGCAGACATAGTTTGCGACTTTGCGAACAGACCGCAGACGTTTAGTCCGGCGCATTTTCTCGCCAAGGAATCTTCGGTTCCTATGTCGCGAAAATGCGTTTTTTAAGGAAGTCAGATACCCCCGGCAAAGCCGGGGGGTTACCAATTAAAAAATTTTCTCAAATACGTCCAGAAACTGCGGGTAGATGGTTTCGATAGTCCCTTCCATAGTCACTCCGGCGGCGTTTTTATGTCCGCCGCCGCCAAAAGAGGCCGCTATGGTGGAGACGTCGATCTTGTCCATTGAACGCAGCCCCACGCTACAGCGCGTCGGCGTCTCCTGCCTGATAAACATGACGACTTCCACTCCGGACACGGACTGCAAAAGCCGGTACAAGGTGTCCGAATCTCTACTTTCAAGCCCAAAACGCTGGATTTCATGGTATTCTTCCGTAGCAAGGATGAGTTTTCCATCGAAATACTGCCGGGAACCGGCTAAAAGGACGCCCAGCAAGCGACGCGAGGCGAAACTCCTGCCGCCATTTATAAAATGGAACGTCTCTTTCGGATTCGCGCCCGCTTTTATGAGGCGGGACGCATAGGCAAACGTTTCATATCCTGTTGAGTCAATGTGGCGAAAGAAGTCGGTGTCCGTACAAAGACCGAGAAACAGCAGTTTCGCCTCTTCTTCGGTTGGAACAAGTCCCAAGGCTTCGATCAGAGCGAGGGTCAGAAAGGTTACGGATGGGGCCGACGGATCGATAAACACAGGATTTTCTTGGGAACCGGCGCAACGGTCTCCGCCCTGGTGGTGATCGACGATGGCTGTGGGCAACCCCTTGAGGCGATCTTCCATGTCGCCGGTACGCATCGTCACAGAACAATCCATGATGATGACAGCCGCGTCTAGCCGATCCTCATCCTTCACGACGTTTGCGAAACGGTTTCGATACAGCGCAATCTCACTGCGGTTAAAAGGTCCGGCTGAACATACAACAGCATTTTTGCCCAGCCGTTTCAACGCCGAGGCCATAGCAAGCTGGCTCCCTACGCAATCGCCGTCAGGATCTTTATGACCAACTATAATAAATTTTTCATGCTTTTTGATAAAGTCAAGCAGTTCTTGAGGGACAGGTATAGACATTTCACATCTTTATAACGGCGCGGTAACACTGTTGGGCTTTTTCAATTTTTGGAAACCTTCTAGAAACTGAAGTTTTTAGAGCTTCCCGCTTTCAAAAGTTTTGAAAAAGCCCTCTTTACACCGGATTTTAGTTTTTTGTGATGCTGAGTTTGAGCGGAACATCCGTTACGCCCTCAAAGCGGTCGTCAATGTTCGTCTGCAAAGGCATATAACCCCATGAAGGATCGCGAGAGTCTTCTCTCACATACAACTTCACGTGATCGAAGGCTCCATTCCGGTAGTAGACCGTTATATTCGGGGCTACGGGGGTTCCTTTCAGATGAACAATAAATCCCTTGTTTTCTCTTGCTAAGAACCATGAAGCTGGAATATACACCGTGTCAACCTCAGTCCCGTATGTCCCTACATTATAGGTGACAACATACCCTTTTGAATAAGGATATATCCTCGCAATGGGAACTTTTACATAATAGAAGTCGTCGCCAGCGTCTTGCGCATCCTGGGCAAAAAGCGGCATGGCCACGAACGCCATGTTTATCAAAATGACAAAAAGAAGTTTTTTCATCAAGACCTCCAAAAAATAAAGTAAGTTAAACAAGTATACTCCCTTTCAATTTTTTTTGCAAGCGCTTTTTTTACTAAATATGCGATCCGCTTAAACGGCGCGTCCATTGTAACCGCCGTCGCTTCAAAACACTGGGTTCGCAGCCAGATTGAAGGGCTTGCGGCGGTTTCAAGCCGGACGCCGCGTCAAGACGCGGCCGTGCCATGAGCGCATATTCTCAAGCGAAGCCGCGAAGCCACAAAACGGCGTAACCAGTTTTGAGGCAAGTTGTTATTTATTGCATATTAGTTTATAGTTAGTGTCTAGCCACAAAGCCAGCGAGCAAACTATGTTTGCGACTTTGCGGACAAGACCGCAGACTTTAGTCCGGTGCATTTTCTCGTCAAGGAACCTTCGGTTCCCATGTCGCGAAAACGTGGTTTTCAAGGGAAGTCTGTCCATAAATGTGTTTACATTATGGACAGACTCTAGTTAAGCGACCTGTTTCAAAATCCAATCGTTTTGAAACAGGCTGGAGGAAAAGCGGCCAAAGCCCGCTTTTCACTTAAATACAAAACGGCTGTTCCAAAAAAAGGTTTGAAACAGCCGCAAGAAAGAGGAGCTTTTATGGCAAAACAATTTGATGTGTTCAAATGCGGCGCATGCGGCGCCGTGGTTGAAGTGTTACAGGGAAGCGGTTGCGATCCGGCATGTTGCGGGCAGCCTATGCAACCGCTTGTTGAAAACACGGTGGATGCGGCGAAGGAAAAACACATTCCGGTTGTTGAGAAGGTTGACGGCGGCTGGAAAGTGGTTGTCGGATCAGCGATTCATCCCATGGAAGAAAAACACCACATCGCATGGATAGAATTGCTGGCAGACGGACTCTCTTGCAAAAAAATCCTGAAACCCGGCGAAAAACCGGAAGCTGTTTTTGCGGTGCAAGCGGATAACGTTGTTATCCGTGAATATTGCACCTTGCACGGACTTTGGAGCGCGCGTTAGCGACGCGCTTATATTCAATGAATGCGGCGGCGGTTCAGCCGCTCGTTAATGGAGGTTGACAGTATGAAAAAATATGTGTGTAATTTATGTGGATACATTTACGATCCGAAAGAAGGCGATCCCGACAGTGGCATTAAACCCGGGACGGCGTTTGAAGACATACCTGACGATTGGTCATGCCCCGCGTGCGGCGTGGCAAAAGACAATTTTTCGCCGCTGGACTGACAACGGTTGAATGAACATAGCCGGTTATTCGGTAAAACATCCGGTAACAATCATTGTCCTCTATGCCCTTTTTATGGGCATAGCCGCGACGCTGGCGCCAAATATAGCGGTTGATCTGTACCCTTCCACCGAACGTCCTGTCCTGTCTGTATACACGAGTTTTCCCGGGGCGGGGCCTGCGGATGTGGAGCGGAACATCACCATGCCTTTGGAGCGAGCGCTCGCGGCTTCTCGAGGACTTACGGACATGACCAGCAACTCCTCGTTTGAAAGCAGTTACATCAATTTGAACTTTGCGTACGGCACGGACATGGACAAAGCGATGAACGACGCCCAAACCCTGCTGAACCGCGTGGCAAACCGTTTGCCTGACGACGCCGGGGCTCCGATGGTGAGACGCTTCGATATGTCCGCTATGCCCATTATGCGGCTGGTGGTGCAGGGCAATTATCCGCCCGATCAACTGCGGCTTTTTGCGGAAAATGAAATACTTTCAAGCGTCCAGCGCATTGACGGCGTGGCCGCCGCCGAGATTACGGGTGGCTCCTCCCAGATCGTAAAAGTGGCGGTTTCCCAGAACAGGCTTGCGGCGTTCAACCTCACGTTGAGCGATGTGAGCGCGGCGTTGCGGGGGCAGAGCATTCTTTCTTCGGCCGGCAACCTGCGGCGCGGGGAGAGGGAGTACCAGCTTCTTACAACACAGGAGATCAAGAGCGTCAACCAGATAAAACGGCTCGTGGTAAAAACCGTGTCAACGCCTTCAAGCGATGGGAGGACAAACCGTTCCAATGTGGCGCGGCTTGAAGACATCGCCGATGTAAGCGTGTCGTACAACGAGGATGCGGCGCGTGTGTCCGTAAACGGACAAACCGGCGTCTACATACAGGTGACAAGCGAAAGCGACAGCAATCAAGTGCGCGTCGCGCAAGGCGTACGCGCCGCGCTTGGCGAGATAAACGCGGGGTTGCCCCAAGGCATCTCTTTGAGCGTGCTTTCCGACAACACCACGCTTATCAGCGCGACGCTCGATCAGGTGTATCGGAACGCCTTCGAGGGAGCCATCCTCGCCATGATCATCATTTTTATATTCCTGCGCAATATAAAAGGGACTATTATAATCGGGCTTTCCATACCCATATCGATCCTTTTAACCCTCATGTTTATGGCCGCATTCGGCTTGACGCTCAACCTTTTGACCATGACGGGTCTCATACTTGGACTTGGCATGACCGTGGACGCTTCCATCGTCATTCTTGACAATATCCACAAGTACCGGCTGCGCGGGGCAAAAAGCGAAGTCGCCGCCATTCTCGGCAGCCGCGAGATGATCAGAGCTATCGTCACCTCAACCACGACGACCCTCTGCGTTTTTATCCCGCTTATCATCTGGAAAAACGACCTTGAAGACATGGGGCAGCTTTTCAGCGATCTGATCTTCACGGTGGTGATCTCCCTTATCTGCTCGCTCGCGGTGGCGGTTACGCTGGTGCCTGCGCTTTGCGGCTCCATCCTGCGCCTTGACACCCGTGTGCAGAAGCCGTTGCGTTTCAGGTGGCTCCGCGCCATTGACGAAAGAACTGAAAAGGCGTTCACCGCCTTCGACAACGCCTACTCGCTCGCCATTGAGTACTGCCTCGATCACCGGTTTTTGACGCTGGCGCTGACGCTGGCGATTCTCGTTTTTTCGTTCATGCAGTTCAGCGGAATCGGCATGAACATGTTTATCCGTAGTCGTGTTGACGACACGGCTACCTTGAACGTCACCATGCCCCAGGGAACGCCAGTTGACGCCATGGAACGCGCTTTGAAAGACTTGGAAAAGCTCGTCAAGGAGCATGTGGCGAATTACCGGAACATCATTCTCACCGCGCGGCGGAACGGAAGCGGCAATATCCAGATAATCCTGCCGCCTCCCGCAGAGCAGACCGAGACGCCGAGTGACATTATCAGGAAGCTCACCCCGCGTCTGAACAACCTGCCGGGCATACAAGCCGCCTTCCGCGCCGGGCGTTCTATGGGCGGCGCGACGGCGATTGATATTACGCTTACCTCCCGGGACGCGGACGAACTTATGATCGCCGCCGGGGAAATCAAGGATATCATAACGCAATATCTGCCTGAAATTGAGAATCCGGCGATCAATGTCAACGAGGGCGCGCCCCAACTGCTGATAGAAATCGACCGCGAGCGGGCAAACGCGCTGGGTGTGTCTCTGTCCGCCATTGCAAATGAAATCCGCATAGCGGTGGACGGCGCGACCGCGACAACCATCACCCAAGGCGACCGCGTCATCAACGTAGACGTGACTCTCAGGGACAGCGACCGCCGGGGCGTACCAAACCTTGGCGCGCTCTTTGTGATGAACCGAACCGGAGACCGCGTAAGCCTTGCGAATCTTGTCCGCGTCACCGAAAGCCGCTCCCCTTCTTCAATCCGCCGTGAGAATCAGGAGCGGGTCGTCCGCGTTTCAGGCGAGTTGTCAGGCGGCATTGCCGCGACCGACATGCAGCGGCGGCTTGAGGAGACAATTCAGGAGCGCTACGCGCCGCGCGAAGGCGTCGCCATAAGATACGCGGGAGAGGCGCAACAGATACGTGAATATTCGAGCAAGTTCATTTTTATCATAGCGGCGGCTGTTTTTATGGTGTTCGGACTCATGGCGAGCCAGTTTGAATCCTTTGTGGATCCAATTATCATTTTCTTTTCCATTCCGCTCCTTTTTATCGGCGTAATATGGATATACAAGATCGGCAACGAAGCCATGTCCGTGTTTTCCGCAGTGGGCATCGTGGCGCTGGTTGGCGTGGTGGTGAACAACGGCATCGTGCTGGTAGACTACACCAACACCCTGCGCTCGCGGGGATACGCCCTGCGCGAAGCCTGCGTTGAGGCGGGACGCAACCGGCTGCGTCCCATTATGATGACCGCGCTTACCACCATTCTCGGCATGATACCCATAGCGTTTTTTCCCGGACAAGGCGCCGACACCATTCAACCCATTGGCAAAACCTTTGTGGGCGGCCTTTCGGTGAGTTTTTTTATGACCCTGCTGGTGACGCCCGTCATGTACTCCCTGTTAAACGCGCGAAGCGAAAAGAAGCGGCGCCGGATGCATTGAAGGCGCCGAACGACGCGACGCCGGCGCATAAAAAAACCGCCCTCTTGGGCGGCTTTTTTGCGGCCTCACGACCGCCGGCTCACAACAATTCTTCAGCTTATTGAAGCAACTGAAGCACCGATTGGCTGCGCTGATTCGCCTGCGCAAGCATGGCTGTTCCCGATTGGCTGAGTATCTGGTTCTTGGTATACGTAACCATCTCATGAGCCATATCGCTGTCGCGAATGCGGGATTCGGAAGCCTGCAAATTCTCCGCGCCGGTGTCGATGCCACGAATGGCATGTTCCAGTCTGTTCTGGTATGCGCCGAGATCCGCCCGTTGCTTGCTGACTTTCTTCAATGCCTCGTCCAACGTTCCGATCGCGTTGTTTGCGGTCTCGGCGTCGTCCAGCATGACATTGAAAGAACCATCGCTCGGGTCGCGGATATTAAGTCCGCTGGCAGACAAGTTGCTGATGAAAACCTGCTCCCGTTGATCCATGTTCGCGCCAATGTGCAGCCACATGGAAGCGGTCGCCGTCGCCGTCTGATCTCCCGTGCGTGCAAAACGTCCGGTAAGCATGTTCATGCCATTGAATTGGGCATGAGACGCAATGCGATCGATTTCATCAATCAAAGCGGAAACTTCAACCTGAATCTGCTCGCGATCTTCCGCGGTATAAATCCCGTTGGAAGACTGTACCGCCAACTCACGGAGGCGTTGGAGAATGTCCTGCGTTTCCTGGAGGTAGCCTTCCGTAACCTGAATAAAGGAAATGCCGTTTTGGGCATTAAGAGAAGCCATATTCAAGCCGCGGATTTGACTGCGCAGTTTTTCGGAAACAGCGAGACCAGAAGCGTCATCACCTGCACGGTTGATGCGCAAGCCGCTTGACAGCTTTTCCATATTTTTATCCAGTTGAGACTGGGTAACTTTAAGGGACCTATCAGCGAACATTGCGCTCAAGTTGTGATTAATAATCATAATTCACTCCTTTGGTATTTAAGACGCCGCCATCCCTATGACGACGCGCGCCACGGCATCCTTGCCTAAAATTATACTTTAATTATCGGCGCATTCAAAAAAGGCTTTACCGGTTTCATTTTGAAGCATACGAAATTTGCCGAATTTCGTGTGAGATTTGCTAAATTCCATACGGAATTCGGAATGTCTTTCTTTGAATGGGAGACGGTCCGTATTGGAGGATACGCTCACAGTGCAGTTTTGTGGGATAGCCTTTATGCCATTCATACCCGTATTGCGGGTACTGTTTCGCGTACTCTTCCATTACGCGATCACGCGCTTCCTTCGCAAGAATTGACGCGGCCATCACTTGAGGGACGCTGTCGTCCGCCTTTACCAGCGCGCGAACCGGACCGCCGCTTGCGCCGCCGCATCCGGTGATGTCAGGCGTATGCAGTCCGTCAACGATAATTTCATCAATAAGCCGCCGTTTTTCAACTGGAAGCGCTTCAAAGGCGCGTTTCATGGCGAGCAGGCTTGCCTTCAGTATGCTAAGCGCGTCTATTTCTTCATGGGACGCCCAGCCGACGCCATATACGGCACCGGCGCTATTGTAAATCAACGCCTCGACAAACCTCCGCTTATTCTTAGTGAGTTTCTTGGAGTCATTGAGATATTCGCATGGAAAATCATCGGGCAACATCACCGCAGCGGCGCATACCGGTCCCGCCAAAGGTCCGCGCCCCGCTTCGTCAATACCGCATATCATTGTCTTTACTCCTTCGTCCAACCCATTTTAGAGATTCCGTTTACTATAACAGCGACAGCGTGAAAGGGCAATATCCCCTGTCTACTGCCGCGCATAAAAAATACCCGCGTCACGCGCCACGGAGAGGAGCATTATATTCCAAAAAATCGCGCCTGACACTGTTCCCGCAAGCGTATTATGCTTGACTCATGGATATAAACATAGTATTTTTGTAATTATTATGAAGAATCCAGCGTTTTTCTCTCTTCTACCGTTCATTTTATTGTCCGCGTGTCAAAGCGTTTCGCAAGACACGGCGAATTTTAAAATACAAACAACGTACGCGCCGCAAACAATATATACGCCATATACGCGGGAAAAAACGGTTTTTCTATTGCCAGATAAACAGGATGGAGGCGAAAGCAGTCCAAGTTTGAAAATTTCACTCAATTTGCTTGAGTTTACGGAAAATGACGGCTTGCGGGATTGCATGCGCCGCGTTTTATACGAGGATTCTTCGCCCGCGATTTACGCGGACAGCCTCATCGCCGCTCTGGAGGAAAATTATGCCGCCACCGCCGGTTTATGGGAAGAATTCAACACGGCGGCGTCCTTTAACTGGGAATATAGAGAGAGCGTAGAAGCGGCCGATGGAGGGCGCGTCGCGCAGATAAAACGGACGCGCTTCGCGTTTACTGGCGGCGCCCATGGCAACCAAACGGAGGAGTTCTTTGTTTTTGACAAAGACGGCAAAACGCCCAATTATGTTCTTTTGAGCGATATAATCTTGCCGGACGCGCAGACGGCTTTGTTGCGGATCATAGAGTCGCGCCTCCGTACGGACGCGGGTTTAAGCGTGGAAGATCCTTTAAGCGCAAACGGTTTTTTTGATGACGCTGTGGAAATGCCCTCCCAGGTCTTCATCGCAGGGGAAGGCGCGCCGCTTGGCGTTGGCTTTCACTGGAATCCGTACGAAATAGCGCCATATGCGCGCGGATATGTTGAGACGGTCGTCCCCTATGAGGCGATACAGGATATGCTGACTGATTATGGCAAAGAGTTGTTGCGGCAATAATAAGCGTTGATGTTTCAGTTGCAAC
>JAIRTS010000127.1 GCA_031254795.1 Treponema sp. | reverse complement strand
AAATTCACCGTATGCCCCATGCTGTCTTTGAGTTCGCCTTCTTCCAGCACTTGCAACAAAATATTATAGACATCGTGGTGGGCTTTTTCAATTTCATCAAATAGGATCACGCGGTACGGCTTTTTACGCGCCGCTTCGGTAAGAACGCCGCCTTCGCCGTAGCCGATGTAGCCGGGAGGCGCGCCGACCAAGCGGGCGATGTTGTACTTCTCCATGTAATCGGACATGTCGATGCGGAACAGGTCTGTTTCGCTGCCAAATAGAAACGCGGCAAGTTGTTTTGCGAGGAGGGTTTTGCCTACGCCTGTAGGCCCCAAAAAAATGAAGGAGCCGAGCGGGCGCAGGGGCGAAGAAACGCCGCATCGCGCCCGACGGATGGCGGATGCGACGCGAGAGACCGCCTCATCCTGCCCGACGATTGCTTTGCGGAGTTCTTCCTCAAGGCGCGCCATACGTTGCGCTTCCATACCGTCAAGGCGGGCGATGGGTATGCCAGTGGCGTCTGAGGCTATCTCCTCTACGTGGCGCTTGGTGACGAGGGGGCGTTTGTTGTCCGCGTAACGCTCCCATGCGCTTTGAGCTTCAACGACGCGGACGTGGAAATTTTTAATCTTTTCCCTGACGTGAAACGCGCTTTCAATATCGCCGTTTATAACCGCAAGATTTTTTTCCTTGCGAAGACGCAACATCTCAGTTTCAAAACGGATGACTTCAGGCGGCGTCTCTGTGACGTCCATTTTCAGAAGCGCGCCGGCTTCATCAAGCATATCAATGGCCTTGTCAGGCATGAAGCGTTCGGGAAGGTACCGCCGGCTCAAGTGTACCGCGGCGAGAACAGCCTCGTCCGAGTAGCGTACATGGTGAAACGCCTCATAAGATGTTTTTATGCCGGTGAGAATGGCTATGGTTTCCTCAACATCAGGTTCATTTACCATTACGGGCTGGAAACGGCGTTCCAACGCGGCGTCTTTTTCAAAGTATTTGCGGTATTCGGCTGACGTGGTCGCGCCTATGCACCGGAATTCGCCTCGCGCCAGTCCGGGTTTGAGCATGTTCGCCGCGTCATTCGCGCCCTCTGGGTTTCCCGCTCCGACAACCGTGTGAATTTCATCAATAAATAGAATGATGTTGACCGCGTGTTTGAGTTCCTCAATGATTTTCTTCAGGCGTTCTTCAAAATCTCCACGGTACTTGGCCCCGGCTATCAGGGCGCCCATGTCAAGGGAAACGACGCGGCTGCTTTCGAGGATGTCGGGCGCGTCGCTGGAGACAAGCGCCTGCGCAAGCCCCTCCACGACGGCGGTTTTCCCGACTCCCGGTTCCCCAACCAACACCGGATTGTTCTTGGTTTTGCGGGCGAGGATGCGCGTCACGCGCTTGATTTCTTTCTCCCGCCCTATGACAGGCTCAAGCCCGCCGTCCCGCGCAAGGGCGGTGAGATCGCGAGAAAATGCGTCCAGCGTTGGCGTAAGCTGCGGATACACGGCGGGCCTCACCCTGACGCGGGATCTGGCGCTTTTGCTGTCGCGGTTTTCCCGCTCATCCTCATAGGCGCCTTTTAAAAAAGGCATTCCCGCCTGAATAGTTATCCGCATGAGGTCTACGTCTATTTCTTTATGCAAAAGGTAGGTTTGTACCACGCCGGCGTCCCGCATAGCCGCAAGCAGGAGGTGTTCGGTGCCGAGCAGATCGTTTTCCATTGCGCGGGCTTCTTCCGCGGCGGCTTCCAGCATATGCTTCGTCCGCTGGGAAAGAGGAATTTCACCGGCAAGTATGGTTCCGCCGATATGCATAAGGGTATTGTCGATGTACCGGTGGAAGTCGTTCAAATCTATTCTTAGAAAGGCGAGCGCCTTGCACGCCCGTCCGATTCCGCCTTTCAGAACGGCAATGATGATGTGTTCGGGCAACACCTCGTCAACATTGCAACTCCGCGCCTCGTCCTGCGCGTCCACCGCGATGATTTGTTGCACCCGCTTCGTCAATCCAATAAACATGCCCACCTTCGGTCAGACTCCGGTCATTGCGCCAGATTTTCAAGCGGGAGACTCTCAACGGACACCCGGTCGCCGACGCCGACGCCCACCTTGTCGAACCAGCCCTTCGGCGCTTCCAGCGCGTAACGGCATGAGCGTTCGGAATTGACGGAGGCAAGGCTCCGCGGCTCCATGTCGCGGATTTCCGCGATGCGGCCGTCAGACAAAATAAAGGCGATAGACAGGGGGACAAGCGTGTTTTTCATCCAAAACGACATGATTTGATCTTTTTCAAAGAGAAATATCATGCCCTTGCCATCTTCCAGTTCTTTTCTAAACATGAGTCCCTTGCTCCGCTCTTCTTCAGTCACGGCGATTTCCACCAATATGGGGATGATTTTTCCGCCGGCGGTTGCGATGGAAAGCCGCGTTGTCTTAAAAGACTTTGACAAGAAACATGAAGATTGAAAAAAAAGCGAGGCAAGACATAATCCAACACACAAAAGAAACGTTCTTTTGTTAGAAATCACTTAAAAATTCCTCTCTCAACCGTATTTCATGGCTTTTTCTCGCGCCGGCTTCTTCGACAATTGAAGTGAAAATCGCCTTGTCAATGTATTTTACGGCAAGCGGGCGCTCAATAGAAAGCCGCGTGTTGTCATCTTCCCATACGGCCTGGCTTGGATCGAGGTAGGCGGGTTCGCCGTATTTCTTAACCAGCGCGGTAAAAACGGAGTAGTAATCGACAAGCGAGGTGTTGAGGGTGAATGTCATCGCGTACACCTTATCCGCTTTTGTTTGAAACAGCGCCCGTCTGATAAAAGAAGCGCCGGCAGTCTCCAGATACGTTTCTTCCCGCGAAGGTATATAGGAAACGTCCTCTTCACCGCAGTAGCCGAAGAGGGCGTCTTTGGACAGGGCCGTTTTCAGATCGTCAAGGCTCATGCCGAGTGAAATCTCGCGGTACGACGCGGGAAGAGGCGCCACGTCGTTTTGGCCGCTCTCCGCGTCGGCGCTTTCCACAGCTTGAGGATCATTCTGTCCATACGCGGATATGGCCAATGACAAACACAACAGCGCAAAAAATGTACGCATAACAACTCCTAACGGCGCGTTCCTCGCGGCGCGGGCTATGACGCTCCTCTGGATCGCATATAGTCTTCACGCGCCTGCAAGCGTTTGAACATCTCGACCTCTTTCGAAATTTCCGAAATATTCTGCACAAAAATTTTATCCTGGCGAATCTGAATAAATTTATTTTCAATAAGCTTGGCTATGACTGAGGAGCCATCCGATTGAGGCAACCCCAGCATGGTTACAAGTTCCTTGGGGCCAAAATCAAAGAGATACGCTTGAGGGCTGTTCACATTGATGCGGTTTCTCTCAAGTTGCATCAGAAGCATGTCGTAGGCGCGCCCCAAGCGGTCTTCAATCAAGGTGTTCGCGAGTTGTTTGTAGATAAGCCAAATACGTTCCGCTAAAAGGGTGGTGAGGCGCGCTATTATCTGCGGCTGGGAAGAAACCATCTGCTGAAAGTTCGCTCTGTTTACCGCCATAACAGTGCAATCCTCATAGGCGATGGCGCTTGCTGAACGAGGTTTTGATTCAAGCAACGCCATTTCTCCAAAAATATCCCCCGTTTTGAGCACGGCAAGAAGCACTTCTTTGTTTTCCTGTATCTTTGTGATCTTCACGGAACCTTTTTGTATGATGAAAAGTTCGTCTCCCGGTTCGTTTTCGCAGAAAAGCATGGTGTTTTTAGGATAGGATCTGACCAATTCATCCGGTTTGTAATCAAATCGAACACCATGAACATATCGAGAGATTTTCGCCATAATATCGCGCGCCCGATCCACATCCGGCGCGTTGGGGCAGTATTTGATATATTGATGATAAGCGTAATACGCCTGCTCATACTGCCTTATTTGTATATAGTACTGGGCGATGTTGAAGAGGTGGGCGGGGTCTTCCGTAGTCGCGCTTTTCAGCGTTATACGGGCGAGCGCCTCGTCCAGATAGCGCATGCGCTTGGAGAATTGCATGATGATCTTCATGGCGACCGGCGCGTTATTCTTGATAAGCTGGCTGTACTGCTCTTTGTGAACCGAGATGAGCGTAACATCGGTTATCGCTTGTACCGTTTCAATCTGAAGATGACTCGACATGGTGGATACAACCGAAAAAAAATCCCCCGGTCCAAGAATATTGCCGCCTTCTTCCTCAATAACCTGAGCGCTTTTAGTTACGCGCACCTTTCCTGCCCTGATGATAAAAAAACGATCCGCTATTTGAGTATGCCCTTCAACTACAATGTATGCATTTTGCTTGAAATTAACAAATGCAAGTTGTAAATCTGCCATTGTTTCCCCTTCATACCAGTATAAGAATATTTGCTCTTTTTTGTCAACGAGTATTATTCGCAATACCTACGCTTTTTGACATGACGAGGACATAATCTCCAGTTTCAGGCTCGCCTTGATTGTCAATGGCCGCGTCATAGAAATTGTACAGCGCCTTGATGTCCAGCGCCCCTGAAAAGTCCGCCGGAATTACCAACGTAAAGGAGAAAGGATCGGGCGGATTTTCGCCGAGTATGAAATGCAGCCTGTTTCGCCGCTCCTCATCCAGACGGTAGGGCATGGCTTTATCTTCAAATGTAGCCGAATAGATGAACGGGACAATATCGCCGTCGCCATGCAACGCCACGTCGAATCGCGCGGGGTTCCGCGAGGTCTCAATGCGCACATCAAGTATGCGGCGCGCCAAAAAGATGCGCTCCTGACTGTGAATCTTGAATGGCTCGTCCACGCCGTTGTTTTCCTCAATGAAGCGCCGCGCCGGCGCGCCTGCGGCGAAACCCTCCGGTGTTTGCGCGTAAAACGCCAGAAACTGCAGGGCGCCAATGAGCAATATGGCAAGAGCGGCGGCGTATATAAAAACCCCAACCGATTTTTTCGATTTATTGAACACATCGGTTTTCCGGTGGCTAGCCGGCAAGTTTTTCTTTCTCATGAGCGCTTTCCCCCGGCAAAATAGGAACGAGGACGGAAGGAGGAAAACGGAAATCATCAGAATATTCACGATGTTTCCGCTCATGATGAATTCCAAAAAACGTCCATTGCCGATCTTAAACAGATTGTAAAAGAAACCAAGGGCTTGAAACGGCGCCATGACGCCCGCAAGATAGCAGATGAGCGTATTTTTCCACAACGCTCCGATAAGGATAAATGCAAACGCGCTGGTACAGATCGGTGTCATGACGGTGTCTAGGGATATCAGGATAAGCGTGTCCAGCAAACCTGCCGTTATCGCCGCGTACCCGTAAAAGCGCGGTTTTCCCGGTATGGGGATGTCGCCGGGAATAAGAAAGAGCAGCGCGTATAGGAGCGTTCCCGCGGTGAGAAAAAAAAGCGCCGTCATGGCATTAAGCGAAAGATTTTTCACCGTTACGAAGAGAAACAGACGCGTTAATCCCAGCGCAAGCGCCAGCAACGCGAGATGAAGCGGGATAATCCAGGAATAACAGAAAAAAATACGCCATCGCATCGCCATCAGCCGCCTGTACACTATGGTCAACGTCAGAAATACCGCCACAAGAAGCGCCCCGCCTATGATCAGAGCTATGATAAAGACAAGCCCGGAAATGAACCGTATTTTTCCGTCCTTATTGGGGATCATCATGTAGCGAGTGTCTGGATCCGAGGAAAGATCGAGTTGAGACGCGTACTCAAGAAGCATATCGGCAAAAACGGATGCGTCAGGCGGAGCCGCAGGCATCGTGGCGGACACGCCGTCGTCTTTCGCGGCCGTAATGACAAGAGCGTTGATTCCCCGCTCTTTGGAAAGAGCATAGACCTCTGGGCCGTTAGCCAGTTTCAGGTGAAAGAATTCGTTGTTAGTCATGGAAAAAACATAGGGAACACCGTATTGCCGACACAGGGACGGCAGATTTTGAAGCATTTGAAGCGGCGTGACAACACCGGACGCCCCTTGTACGAAGCTCAATTTTTGCGGGTTTTTTCCCATATAGAGGTACCAAAGCGCCGTTCGTTCAGGGTAGGGAAGCAGATCGTACAGGTCATGCAAGCCGGTGTGAACGTTTTCCCTCATATCGGAAGGCAGGGAAGACGCCTCGTCTCCCAAAAACGCTACCCTGATGTCAATCGGCAGGCTTCGGGCGTTTGCGTACGCGGCTTCGGCGAAATCAAGCGCGGCCTCAAAAGCGAAGTCGCCGCTTCCGGCAAGCGGAACCGCGAGCGCAAACGTCGTTTCCGGCGGATTTTGAGACGCGGCGGGTATAAGAATATGTATTGACGAGCCGAAGCCACCGTATTTGGAGAAAAGCTCCCGTTCCTCAAAGGGGATGTTCCTTTCGGTCAACTGTCGCGCGAGCGCGCGGTACCGCGCCGCTTCCAGCGTGTAAACCGCATGTTCCTGTGTATAGGCTGAAAGCGGAAACAAGAGCATAAATGACAAAAAGACGCGTCGTGCGGACACATTCATTAGCATAACGGCAATTTGAGGAAAAGTGAAGAGGGTGATATTGACTTTCCCTTGCCATTTAGTTTATCATAAGAGCCTGTTCCAAAACGCGAACGACGTTTGCGAACTACGTTCGGGGTGGTTTTGGAACAGGGTTTTGGAGAAAATTGCCAATTCTTTATGAATTGGGCAGTTGCGGCTATCCAATTTTCTCTAGGGGGCAAGAAACTGTTCCAAAACCAACGCCACGAGGGGCGTTTTGGAACAGCCTCAAAAAAATTTTTTTAGGAGGAGGCTGTTATGTACAGTGTGGGCATCGCATACCTTTTATGGCTGATTTCAGGTTGCGGCGCATTGGGATTGCACCGTTTTTATTTGGGCAAGATACCCAGCGGTCTCTTATGGATGTTCACCGGCGGACTATGCATGGTAGGCTCCATTTATGATTTTTTTACATTAGGCGGACAAGTGCGTAAGGCTAACATGGAACGCGCGCTGTTGGACGGCTACAGGAACGGCGCGCCTCTGGATGCGTACGAAGCGGGGAGACGGTTGGGCAGCCGTTTTGTAAACGACAGGCATCGTGACGCGGCTTATGCGGGCGGGTTTGTAGACGGCATATTTGGCGCGAAGTCTTCCCCCAATGGTTCCAGACGGGCGGACAGCATTGAACAAGCCATCCTGAAGGTTGCAAAACAGAACCACGGCATTCTGTCCCCGAGCGATGTCGCTTTGTACGCAGGCGTATCTTTGGATCAGGCTAAAAAAGAACTTGACGGCATGATTTCCAAGGGACATGTTGAGATGCGGGTGAAAAAGTCTGGCGGCATAGCCTATATAATTCCTGACATGCTGGATGTTGACGAGGGTTTCGAAGAATTGTAACTCGTACGCGCGAAAATATGGCGCGGACACAAGTTTTCACAAGTTGTCCACAGGTTGTTTATTGACTGCGCGAGCCCGTTTGCGGACGGATGTGGACAACCGCTCGGAACATATACCGACATGCTTTTCTAATTTATTTCTATACAAATAATTATTTGGCGCATTTACCCTAATTATATATATATTATGCGCTTATAGCGGTTGTGCGGCTGCGTGAGCGCCTTCTCCCTTATGCATCCACAAGTTATCCACAGACAAAGACTCCTTTGTTTACAGGCAGGAGCCGGCTCTTTGTCAAAAGCTCAGGGTTGCCTTCCTGCGGCGCGGTCGCGCGGTATGACCACAATATGCCGCTCTTCTTCCAGAAACGGCGTGGACACGCGGATTATTTCCCATTCTGCAATGGCGGACGTCGCGGTGTCTATCGCAGACTCGCGCTCGCCGGAAGGCGGCGTTTTAAACGACGTCTCCAACAGGGCGAATTCCTTTTCAATCGCGTCTCTTCTGCCCTTATAGGCCGCCAAAACGCCATTCTGTGTAAGGAGGCGGAAAAGGCTCTTGAGCGTCCTCCTGTCAAGCGGTTTAAAAGCCCGGAATGTGATGACATCGAACCGATTGGGCGCGGCTTTTTCAATTTCTTTTTCCTCAATGGTCACGTTTTGGATACCGAGCGCCGCAAGCGTACTGTTCAAAAAACCGGCGCGGCGCCCCATGCGTTCGATCAAGGTGAAATGACAGCGGGGCATACTTATGGCGAGGGGAATGCCGGGCAATCCCGCGCCGGATCCTGCGTCCGCGATGGCGATGTCCGTTTCGGCGCGTGAAGGCGCGGCGCGTAGAGACGCGAGTCGGTTTATGACGCCAAGCCCGCTCAATGAATCAAGTATATGTCTAACGATGAGTTCTTTTCGGTCATTGGTTCCCACCAATTTATACGCGGGGTTGAATAGTTCTATTTCGGCGATGTACCGTTCTAATTTGTCAAGGACATGATTGAGATCCCCGCAGGGAATTTCTCCCCCGTTTTCCTTCAATAGGAACAAACCTTCTTTCAAAAGCTCTTTTGTCATGGGTCGCGCTTTTGCCCGAGTTCAACAAGTCGCGCTATTCAGAGTGGACTTGGCTATCGCGTCGTTTGGATCGATTTCCAAAACGGCGCGGAAAAATCCAACCGCTTGGGTTTTATCACCCATTTTAAGGGCGAGTACGCCGAGGTTCGAGATGATTTTGACGTTTTCCGGTTCGGTGTGAAGCGCGGCTTCAAGTTCCTTGCGCGCTCCTTTCAGGTCGCCCTTTTCCATAAGACAAATGGCAAGCTCGTTGCGGGTGTCAACGTTCGCGCCGCCTTTTTCCATTGCCGTACGGAACACGGTCTCGGCCTCCTCGTACCGCGCGGCCTTGCGCAGTCCCCAGCCTAAAAGGAACCATGCGTTCCATACATGGGGATTTTTCTCAAGGAAAGCGCGGATAGCGAGCAAACCTTCGTCAATGTCGCCGTTGTTTATGCTGTGGTACGCCTGGGCAAAAAGCGCGTTAGCTTCGAGCGTCGCCGGAAGCGCTTGCGGCGCGTTTTTTTGCCGCTTTGCCGCCTCTTTTTTTTTGAGAACGGCGTTTTTGCATGCGAGAAGTTCGGTTGAATAGGGGAAAAGCCCTTTCAGGGCGTCGAGAGTCTCAATTGCCAAGTTGAAATCCCCATTCTCAGCCTTCATCATCGCCGCATACGTCAATTCATCAAGGATGTTGGGTCTGGCGGAAAGGACGCAATGGCGGTAGTACGCCGCGTTCTGGTGATCAGGCTCCATGGCAAGCAGGCGCAACATGCCGGACAGCGCCATTTCTTCGGAAATGTCAGCGTTGACGGACAATTCCCCTCCCGCAGGCAGTTCCACCGGAATCGGTATAGCCGCGTCCAAGACGGCGCCGTACTCACGGAAAGCGGAATGCGACAGAAGATCGGACGCTTGCAGGAATACGACGCGGCTTTCAGTCGTTTTCGGCATTTGCTTCGGGCACTATTTCGAGGCGCACCTGGCTCACGTAGTCGTTGATCCGTATTTTATAGCCTATGGGAACCAGATTTTCTTCAAATTGTATGGCAAGAGCGACCAAATCCTTTCTGCCTTCCACCAACTCCGACCGTATGAATTGTCCTTTTATCAGAAAGCTTTCCCTCGGCTCGTCAAAATCGACCCTCAAGGCGATGGGTTTGTTCATAAGGAATTTAGCGACGCCCATCATGATGATTTTTGCTCCGGAGAAAGAAAGATCCCTCAAGATGCAATGCCTGGGGACTTTTTCAATAAAGACGGTGATCTCTTTTGCAAGCACATTCAGTTTTCTCTGGCTATCCGCAGTGATAAGGATGCGCTCATTCTTCCGTTTGGCGAAATTGAAGTTTGCGTCCAGAATCCTTCCCATGATTTCAATAAGATTGTCCGGTGGCCTTTGGGTGAATTGAAGGGTAAACAAAGCCACGTCTTCCGAGTTGCCGTAGGGAGAAAATCCAACGGATCGCGCTGATATAAAAAAAGCGACGGGACTTCCGCCGTCAGGATTCTTGAAACACCATCTCAAACTCACCGCGTTGTTCGCTTCTTCCAATTTTTTGAGAAGCTCGCTTTTAATGCTCGCCACTATTTTTGCCTGTTCAAAAGAAGCTGAATAGATGATGCAGGGACAGATATCAGTCCCGCACTTCAGATGCACTTCCTGCGTGATAAGACCGGCAACCTGAATGAGATCTTTTGTGAAAGTAACTTCAATGTTTTTAAACTTATCGTAATAACTGCTGATTTTCTGACTCGTTATCATTAAATATAGTATAAAAAGTTTTACGCGCCACGTCAAGGTGTTTATACTGTATTTATATCTTTTCTAAAAATCGCCAGTTAAATCACCGCGTTTTGGGGAAGAGCCGTTTTAGAGGAGCTTGTTCAAACGATCAGCTTTTGACATCCTCTTTATGAAATGGTATCCGCACCTCAACTAGCGTTCCCTGACGCTCCGATGACGTAATCATATAGGTCGCGTTCAACTGGTGGGCGCGGTACTGCATGGAACGCAGCCCAAGCCCCTCGCGCCGCCTTTTCTGGGCCGGTTGGGGCGGCTGTCCAGAGTTAAGGCGGGAATCGCCTTTGCCGTTGTCTTTTATGGTGATAGCCAGTTGCCTCTCCTTGTTGATCAAGGCGACTTCGACAATGGAAGCGTTCGCGTGTTTCGTAACATTGGCGAGCGCTTCCTGAATGATGCGGTACACGTTGATGTCTTGGGCATAGTTAAGCGGCGAAACGGTTGGCCCTCGCCACGAATAGACGCATTCGCACCCTTCCTGCTTGTTGAAGTTGTTGCAAAGCGCCTCCAGCGCGTCGTTCAAGCCGAGGGAATCAAGCTCCACCGGAAAGGATTCGTGCGCATAACGCCGTGTCCTTACAAGGGTTTCATCTATCATTTCAGACAGATCGGGCAGAAGGGTTTTGGGACTCACGCCGCTGGCAAGCCCCCGGCATAGCATGGAAATACCCGCAAGCCGCTGGCAAATGTCGTCATGCAGGTCAAGGCTGAAGCGGAGGCGTTCCATTTCGCTGATACGCAGCACCTCGGCTTCTACAGCGATGCGGCGTTTCGCCTCTTCCTCAAGTTTTTTGTTCGCCGCCACAATATCCTGGGTGCGAAGCGCCACTTCTTTTTCAAGCTGCCGCGTGTACTTTTTCTCGTATTCAAGATTTTTAATCCGCTTAACCGAATTGGCGATGAACAAAGCCGCGCTGCACATGAGTGGGTGTATGACGTCCGATTTACCCCCCCCCCCCCCACCGCTTCGTACACAATGAGTCCGAGATATTCAGCGCCAGACCGCAGATGATAGAGACTCCACGCGTGAGGTGGTTCGGCGGCGTCCGAAGCAATGGTATGAAAAAAATCGTAAAATCTGACGTTCAACGCCTTTTCATAAAACGTGTCAGCGTTGTGCGCGCGTTGATACAACAACAGCCCGTTGTCGCCAGGATTGGGGATAAATTCAGGATATAAAAAGAAATAAAAGACAGAAACATTTACACTGGTTAAAAAATATTGCAGATTGGGAATGATCTCGCTTATCGATCCTGCGGTGATGAGCCTTTGTCCCAGATAACTCACGTTCTGCATGTAATTTTCCAAATACATAAAATTATTCTGCGCTTCGGAAAGCAATGTTTCGTGCCGCTTGTCATTGACATACCCAACGCACCCGCAGGAATTGCGTATTTTCACTTCGGATTCTATGACGACAAGCGGCTTGACCTCTTTTTTTTCAATGACATTTTTGAGCATCCGCACCGCCTCGCGCCCCATTTCATGCAAGGGCTGACGCACTGTGGTAAGAGCCGCCGCGTCCATGCTGGCGAGCGAAATGTCATCAAAACCGGTAACCGCGCACCGCCCCCATTGTTTTCCCGCTTCTTCATACTCGCTCTTTTTTTCGCGGATCACTTCCAGTACGCCGAGCGCCATGTTGTCGTTCGCCGCGATTATCGCGTCGGGCGGATCGTCCTTGTTGTTGTTTATATAGTCGCGTATGATGTCCCTTCCGGACGCCGTATGAAATCCTCCGTTTATGATGCGGTACGTCCCTCCGTACGCTTCAACTGAAGCCTTGAACACCGCTTCTCTGACGGCGTTGTCCATGTGAGACGCCGGGCCTCCCACGTATAGAAATTTCCGGCAACCATGAACCAATATCAGATGATCCATCAAACTTTTCATGGATTCTTCATTTTTAACGACTATCGAGGGGTAATTGCGAGGCGAACCGGTCGAGGTGGAGGACAATTCTTCTCCTATTGACACCGCCGGAATATTTTCCAAAAAACGGTGCAGCCGCGCGCGCGTATCGGAAGATTCTTGAAATCCGCCCTTCGTCATCAGCACCGAGGAAAGAATCAGCACGCCGTCCACGCCAATGAAATCAAGCGAAATGAAGAGGGAATCGGTGTTTACGCTTTCACTTTGTATGCAAATGAGATCAACGCCCAGTTCTTCAGTCTGCGCCCGCACTCCGCTATACACGGAACGCTGGTATTCTTCATCTAAATTGTTAAGGAAAAGCCCTATTCGCATGGTCACCTCGCCTTTTTTAGAATGTCGCGGTACAATTCGCCTGAGCGCGGGTCTTTTGCGTCGGGAAGGATCGCGAGAAGAGGGGCGAGCGCGAAAGCCCGTTCCACAAGCCGCAGGTGCGGTATCTCTAAATCCGGCTCCGACATGACAAGCCCACCGAACAGCAGTATGTCAATGTCCAGCGTCCGCTCTCCGAATCGGCGCTCTTCCGCGCGGTTTCGCCCGCACGACGCCTCAATGTCATGGATAACGGACAATAATCCGCGCGGGGTATCCTCATACCAGCCGCAGACCGCCGTATTGAGAAAGCGCGGCTGATCGGCGACGTACATCGGCTCGGTCTCAAACACGGGCGCAACGCACAAATCTGAGAGTACGCCGTTCAGTTTGCGCGCTCCTTCTTCCAAAAGTTCGCGGGGTGTTTGTACGCGCCCGTCAACCCGTTTGTACGCTTTGTTTGAACCCAGCCCCAAAACAACTAAAGACGCCATTGAGGGCGGTTATAATGCGGGTTCCGCCGTCGCTTTAACCGCTTCGTCGGTTATCGGAAGCTCAGGCACAACGGCCGTGGCCGCTGTTTTTCGTGAACGGGCTTTTTTGAGAAGCCCGGAGTCCCCGGCTTTCGCCGGCTCGCCAGCCGCCGCTTGCAAAGTCGCTTTCGGGAATTCCCTGTTTGGGAAGATGATTTTTCGCAGCTTTTCCTCAAGTTCAGCCATAAACTCCGGGCGTTCTTCAAGGTAGGCTTTCGCGGCTTCCTTGCCCTGCGCTATCTTTTCCTCGCCGTAGGAATACCACGCGCCCTTCTTGTCAATGAGTTCATACTTCACAGCCGCGTCCAACACGCTTCCAACCGCTGAAATGCCCTTGCCGAACATGATCTCAAACTCCACCTTCCTGAAAGGAGGCGCGACCTTGTTTTTCACCACCTTGACCCGCACGCGGTTGCCTATGGCGTTGGCGTCCTTGCCACCCTCAATGGTGTCGGTTTTGCGTACGTCAATCCTGACCGAAGCGTAGAACTTCAGGGCGTTGCCTCCGGTAGTCGTTTCCGGGTTGCCGAACATCACGCCTATCTTCATGCGGATTTGGTTGATGAAGATGAGGAGCGTGCGGGATTTTCCAATGATGGAAGTGAGCTTGCGCAACGCCTGGCTCATAAGGCGCGCCTGAAGCCCCATGTGCGCGTCCCCCATCTCGCCCTCAATTTCAGCTTGGGGCGTCAGCGCCGCGACAGAGTCCACGACGATGACGTCAACCGCGCCGGAACGAACGAGATTTTCCGCTATTTCAAGAGCTTGCTCCCCATTGTCAGGCTGAGAAACCCACAAATTCTCGGTGTTGACGCCGAGGTTTTTGGCGTAAACCGGATCGAGCGCGTGTTCCGCGTCAATAAAAGCCGCAGTGCCGCCGAGTTTCTGCGCTTCGGCGATACAGTGTAAAGCCAATGTTGTCTTGCCCGAAGACTCTGGCCCATAGATTTCAACGATTCTGCCCCGTGGATAACCGCCTATGCCAAGCGCCTCGTCCAAAAGTATGGAACCCGAAGGGATCGCCTCAATGCCTGCGACGTTGTTGTGATCGCCCAGCTTCATAATGGATCCCACGCCGAATTGTTTTTCTATCTGGAGCCTCGCCGCTTCCAGCGCTTTTTCCTTTTCTTCCTGTGAAGCCGGCGCCGGAGACATTACCTTGGAATGCTTGTCGGATTTTCCGCGTTTTTCAGACGCCTCCCCAAAAGCTTCATCGCTCACTATGTTCCTCCTTACTATACTACGGCGTTCATACGCCATTTGCTTTAGCATATCATAAAGCCGCTTTTTTGCCTATTGAGTAACAGACGTTTTTATGCTATCGTATTCCCGTGAAATATTCTACTCCGTCTAATTTAGGCGTCATCGCGTGTCCGGGGGGAGAAATTTTTGCCGATGAGGTAATCCTTCGCCTGAAAACTGGCTGTCGCCGTCAGTTTGAACGTACTGTTTCCAAATTGGCGAAACGGTACGATTTAGATGTTCCTTCGATCATCACAAAATTCAATTTTATTCGTGACGCCACGTCGAGCCTGCCTTCACCGTATGCGGATCCCGCTCAATTCAGACATTCAGGCATAAAAATACCCACGCAATTCACCATGTTTGCGAACGGCGAGGTCAAAGCCGAGATATTGGAATCGGTGCGGGGCAAGGATATTTTTATAGTACAAGATGTTGAAAATCATTTTCCGGTCAATTTCAACAACGGTTGCAAACGGACGCTTTCGGTCAACGATCACCTGATGACGCTGTTTGTTACGGTCGACGCGGTGAAACAAGCGGGCGCGGGACGCATTACGCTGGCGCTTCCCACCTACCCTTATTCACGGCAACACAAGAAAAAAGGGCGCGAAGGGATTACGGCGAGCCGCATTGGAAAACTTTTGGAATTTCTCGGCGTTCACCGCGTCATCACACTGGACATTCACTCGCGGGAGATCGGCAACTCGTTCAATACGATGACCATCGAGAACCTCCATGCAAGCTACCAGATCATTCGTATACTGTCGAAAATGTCCGGCGTCCTGAACGACAATTTTGTGGTGGTTTCTCCTGACACGGGCGCCGTGGATCGCAACAAATTCTACGCCACCGCGTTAAAAAAACCCCTCGCCCTGCTGTACAAGGAACGGGATTATTCCAAAGTTACGGAAAACGCGCTTGAAAACAACATCGCTGAGCTAAAGCTCCTGGGAAATGTCGCCGGAAAGACCGTTTTCATGGCGGACGATATGCTTGGAACCGGCGGCACCCTGCTCAAGGCGATGAAATTCCTCAAGGAGCAGGGCGCGGGCAAGGTCATATCGGCGATCAGCCTTCCGCTCTTTTCGGGAAACGCCGTCTCCTACTTTGACGACGCCTACAAAAAGGGGCTTTTTTACCGTATTATCGGCGCCAACGCGATTTATCAGGAAGATCTGATGAAGCGGGAATGGTTTATCAGCGTGAATATAACGCCGCTTTTCGCCCAGACGATTTCCCGCTTGCATCAGGAGTTGTCTTTAAGCTCCCTGCTTGACAACAGGGATATTATTGTAAAACTGCTGTCAGAAGGTTCGGGCGGCGCCAAAGGCGACGCTAAAAACCAAGACAGTCCATCAACGGAGGAGTAAAAATGCCGGAATTATCGTATGTCATGGTGACGCCATACACGGTCGCAAAAAGCAGAACCGGCGGCGTGTTGGCGCGGCTTTTGTCGCAGGTCGATCTTGAGCTTGTGGGAGCCCAGATGTTTGCGCCCGACGAGGCGTTTGCGAAAGAATACGCGGCGCTATTGCGCGCTCAAAATATATCGTTAGACAGCCTTACGCTTCTTGCGGATTACACTGAGGCGCGGCTTGTCCCATCGGGCGGCAGAAAGCACCGTACGCTTTTGCTTTTATTTAAAGGGGAGAATCCCTGCGAAAAACTCGCGAAGATATGCGGGCATATTTTCCCCGAACACATAGGCGATGAATCGTTTACCGGAGAAACCATACGTGACACCTACGCGGACCTGATCATAGACCCCGATACGGCGCATGTAAACTATTTTGAGCCTGCGGTAATGACACCGCACGAGCAAAAATGGGCGGACAAAGACCTCGCCCTGTTTTCGAGCTATTTGGATGGCAAAGAAAACATCGTTAACAATGTGGAATGCGATGAGCTTTCAAAAACAGAGCGCACCTTGGTCATCATAAAACCCGACAACTGGCAGTACGCTTCATCCCGTCCGGGGAGTATCATTGACATGTTTTCACGGACAGGGCTTAGGATCGTCGGCATAAAGGTTCATCGGTTCTCGCTTGAACAGGCGCTTGATTTTTACGGTCCGGTCGAAGCGGCGTTGAAAAGCAAACTCGCGCCCATTTTGGGGAAAAAGGCCAAAGAGACGCTTGAAAAAGAATTCTCCCTCGCCTTGAGCGAACGGACGGAAAAAGCCCTTGTTGAAACGTTCGGCGTTGAATACGCCTATGATCAGTTCGCCCAAATCGTAGGCTTCATGTCGGGACTGAAGCCAGGAGCGCCCGCCGGTGATCCTGCGGACACACGCAAGCCGGTCAAGTGCATGATCCTCATTTATGAAGGCGTTGACGCGGTTAAGAAAATCCGCGCCGTGCTTGGCCCCACGGATCCGCTGAAAGCGCCGGGCGGTACCGTTCGCCGTGAATTCGGCAGCAACGTCATGGTGAACACCGCCCACGCCTCAGATTCGCCTGAAAGCGTCGCGCGTGAGTCGATGATTGTGAAGGTGAATGAAAATACGTTGAAATCTATTATAGACGAATATTTTGGGCGTTAAAAAAGCGCAGGCGTTGCTGGGCATTGCCTGCGCTTTAGCTTCTTTTCAAATCAGAAATTCAAAAAGAACGCGGTGTCCGCTGAAGTTTACTCGACTTCTTCTTCGACAACTTCCTCTTCAGCAGCTTCTTCTTCGCCAGCTTCCTCTTCGACAACTTCGTCAACCGCTTCTTCAACGGCAGCCGCCTCAACGGGCGTCTCTGCTGGCTCCGCCGCAGGACTTGACCCGCATCCGGCAAGACCCATCGCCAGCAGACCTACAAGGCAGATAAGCCAAAATTTTTTCATGGACATTCCTCCACATCTTTGAGATGACTTCCCAAAGACTCTAAAATTATATAGGCATACACAAGTACGCCGCTAAACCATCCATTGACATACGGATGGAAAAAGCCAAA
>JAIRTS010000111.1 GCA_031254795.1 Treponema sp. | reverse complement strand
TTTTGCAGAACAGAATCTATTCATGCGGTCTATAAGAAAAATGATGCAATCCAGGGTGTAATAATATGTATGACAATATCGGCTGAAAAATGGGCTGTCATTGCGGACTCCAAACCTCTTTTCCAATACAACCGGCCAAAGATAATGCCCCCAACCCCGTTTAACACGATGGCCCGTATAACAACCGCTCCGGTCAAGGCGGTTATTTGTGCGGTTGCCGGCAAATGCCCCAGGCCAAAAATCACGGCCGCCAAAATAATGGATACCCATACCCCGGCGTCCGTGGGGAATCCGCCTTTAGCCTTCTTTATTTTTGAAGTAATCCACACCAATAAAGAAACCAGAAACAGTCTTAATAAAACTTCTTCGGCAATACCGCCGTAAAATGACGCAAGAAAGGTTTTCCATGCCGGTACAGATGTTTCAAAAAATTGTAATTCCGGGATTAATTCGTTGAAAGGAATAGCTAATAAAGCAATTAATACGCCGGCCAAAACACCCCAACAAACAGAAGGCGGTACCATGGACTTTAATTCTTTAGTTTGGTTTTTCCCTTCCATAACATTTTGCAATATCGGCAGTCCCATTCCGATACGTTTTGATAAAAGCAGGCCAAAAAATACCGCCGCCGCAAACAAAACAAGATTTTGCGCAACCGTAAGAAGAAGAATTATCGCGGTAATTTCAACCCCATTTGAGGTAAGCGCCAGCGAATAAGGTATCACAAGCATTGATGCAATAACACATGCGATAAGCAAAACAAAAAATAATCTCCGGTTTATCAAATTTTTCATAGAAGCAAAATCTCCCTTACCCACGATCCGTTTTTCAAAGCTAATTTACATTCCATGTTTACGGGACATTCTTCTATCATCGGCGCGTTTGTTTTTCCATAAAATGTTTTAAATATATTTGATTTGTCTTCTTTTGCTCCTGAAACCCTTCCGCAATAATCCGCCCTTTTAACAATATCAACCGAAGGAACATTTATACTAAATGCTTTGCTTTTTCGTATACCAATATTTGTATAATGCCTTTTGTTTGAAGTTATATATAATGACCACGGTTTCATTGAAATAGTTCCGCAACCGGCAAACATTGCATAATTTATTTTCCCGTTCACAGTAGAACCTGCCAAAAAGACCGGCATTGGGTAAAAATAATTATAAACCCCCATTTCTTTTTTTGCCATAAGTTGCCTCCGAAAATATTTGTATCTTGATTATTGCATAATTTTACAGAAAAATTTTATGGTTGTATTTCGCATATCTCGCCACTTTGCGGCGAAGGACGCCCGGACTCTAATCGCCCAACCACTCGGCCGCGCAATGCGCCGCTATGGCGCCCTCTCCCGCGGCCACCACTACCTGACGGAAAGGCGTCGCGCGTACATCGCCTGCGGCGAAAAGTCCCGGAATGGAGGTTTCCATCCGCTGATTCGTTATGATATAGCCCGCTTCATCAAGGGCGAGACCTTCTATATCCGGCATTTGCGGCAGAGAACCGGCGAAGATGAACACCGCGTCCGCCGGCTCTTCAGTTTTTTCGCCGGTAATGGTGTTCTCAAGCGACACAGCGGCGACATTCTCGTACGCACTCTGTGCGCCACTCTGTGCGTCCCCCTTTATTTCAACAAGCCGCGTGTTAAACCGCGCCGTTATATTGGGATTGCGCAATGTTCGTTCCGCTATCGCTTTTTGAGCGCGGAGTTTATCCCGCCTGTGCAACAGGATGACGGTTCCGGTAAGCCGCGCGAGGTAGCGGGCTTCATCGCACGCCGCGTCTCCCCCGCCTACCACGAAAATTCGTTTGTTCTTAAAAAAGGGGCCGTCACAGGCGGCGCAGTACGAGACGCCTTTCCCGTACAGTTCAACCTCGCCAGGCACATTGAGGGGTTTCCGTTTGGCGCCGGTCGCTATGATCACCGAACGAGCGACAAGGGTTTCGTCTTTTGTCACCGCCTCAAACTCCACGCCGTTCTTCCTAACGCTCGTCACGGTTCCGCTTATACAGCGGGCGCCGAAACGCTCCGCCTGCCTGCGCATGTCTTCGGCGACTTCAAAACCGGTTTTCGGCTCCCGCCCTTCCGCTCCGACATTTCCCGGATAATTTTCCAGCCTGTCGATGAGCAAGGCCTGTCCACCTGGCGCAAGCTGTTCAACAACCGTTGTCATAAGACCGGAACGGCTTCCGTATTGCGCGGCGGCGAGTCCCGCAGGTCCCGCTCCTATAATGAGCAAATCACAGTTCATGACGCATCCTCATTTCAACACTCCTTGATATGCCCCGTCTGAGGCTGTTCCAAGACTTAGTTTTGAAACAGCCTCAATTTTCTTCAAGATCCCGCTCTTTGACGGGCGCGAGTTCCGCGCAAGGAACAACTACCTGATCTCAAAATACAACGCCACTATTGAAATAATCAACGCAATGCTGGTGATGATATATATCCAAAGCGGCAGTTCCATCCGCTGGATAGACTGGTGGAGTCTTCTTATAATAATGTTTGAAGCGTTTGCGCTCGCTGATGATTCCTGCCCGCCGGTTGTGGTTTTGAAGCTTTGTACGTTTTCATTTTTCTCCATTGAGTACCCGCACACAGGACAACCGTCTTTAAAAGAATCCGCCTGGCCGGTAAAACCGCACGCGGGGCATTTTACCGATGAAAAAGAACATCCGCACTCTGGACATGCTTTAGCCTCCTGAGGGACTTCACAACCGCATTTGTCGCAGAAAAAGCGAATCTGTTTTTTGGTCTCTTCTTTTTTTCTTTTCAAAATTATTCAAACACAAGGCTTTCCCAAAACGGGCGGAGCGTCAGTTTCTGGAAAAGCGCCCGAACTATGTTCGCAAACGTAGCCCGCGTTTTGGGAAAAGCTCGCGCAACTTCGTTCTTTACGAGGCTTCTTTTTTTTCAACGGCGCGGCCATCACCGGCAATCGGCGCCGGCCGCGACTGCGCGCGTTTTTGTGTTCCGCTATCGACGCTGTCTTTGTCGCCGCCAGCGGCGCCGTCTTTGCCCGCTGTTTCGCCGTCCGCCGGGACTTTTTTAGCCGCATCTTTTGGGGCGCCGCCGCCGGCTGACTTAGCCTGCGCGTCGGTGACATAAAAGCCTGAACCTTTAAAAATAATCCCGCTTCCGCCTGTGATAAGCCGCCGGATTTCTTTCCCACATTCGGGGCAAACTTTGAGCGGCTCATCTTTTATGCTTTGAAACACTTCAAAAACGCGGTCACAATCCTTACATTCATATTCATACGTCGGCATATAAGTCTCCTTTCCTTCTTTCAATTTACTGCAAAAAGATTGAAAAGTAAAGCGGTTTGTTCGGCGCTAAATTGGCCGAGATTCACGGCAAGAGACGCGCCGTCCCGTTCCGGAACGCTGGAGAAAAACCTCTGCATGAGGAACGGCGCGCCATTCTGGAGATCAACGGTTTCGTCGGTTTGCACGATGAACATACGCGCCAGGGTGAAAAGCCCAACCAAACCCATAGCTTCATCCTCAGTCGCGGACTCTATGCCCACCTCAATGTTGTATAGAGTTCCGGATGCCGCCTGCCTTGATAACGCCGGCGCCTCGGTTTCTTTTGAAACCTTGAAAAAAAGCTCGGCTATTTCCAATTCAAACGGAAAATTGTACAGTTTCAGAAAAGCGTTGACTACGGATCCGGCGTCGTTAAGCCAGCCCGCGATAACGGCGTCCCGCTTGAATGCGGCAAAACCACCGGGCGGCGCCGCGCCCGGCTCAGTCAGCGCGTTAGTCGGCGAGAACGGATCCACATTGGAAATCAGCGCATACTTTTTGTTGAAAGCCAGCGCCGTCTTATTTGTTTTTGAATGCCAGTACGAAACAGGCGCGACAAGAGACTTCGTTTTTTTCCAGTCCTTGGCAAGCCCCAGCGACAGATCGGCAAGCCCCTTTGGATATGAGCCGCGAGCGAAAAGCATAAAGGCGGGAGCGTCTAGCCCGTCTAGCCCGCTTAGCCCGTCCCTTTTGGGATACAAGGCGGCCGTTATCGCGGCGGTTTTGTCCAGTATCAACGCGGCGTCTTTGGCGTTATATCCATTGAAAGAAAGCAAATCAAGAATGGGGCGGCTCTCTTGCGCGTCAATAGAGAGGTACACGCCGCCACCCTTCGCAAGCGGCTCAAATTCGCCCGCAGTATCCAGAGTGATAAAAGGGTTTTGAACCTTTCTGGGCGTCGAACCAGCCGAGCTGCAGGAGAAAAAGAACAGGATAAGACCTGTGGCTATGCCGGCGGCGCATCTTGCGGCTATGCCGGCCGCTATGCCGGTCGTGTAAAAAAAATTCTTCATCATATCTTCAAAAGCCTTATAAACAAAGCATAAACGTATTAAACAGCAGGGCGACTTCCTCCCCGGTCATCGCTCCAGACCGCATATTCACCACCTGTCCGCTCTGTTCCAGAGGGTTTGCGAGAAGCGGTCTCGCCAGCGCTGGCGTTCCGCTCTCCGAATCGGAATTTTGCCCGATAAAAAGCCGCGCCAAAGAAAACAGCGTCACAACCCCCTTCGCCTGCTCTTCCGAGTCAATTTCAAGCCGGACGTTTATCTCGTATTGCGCGCCGATTTTATTGACGGCAAAAAACGCGCTTTGTATGTACAACTCAATGGGAATTTCGAGCAAATATAGGAGGTTGTTCAGGGAAACGCCTCCATCGGTTATCCAGCCGGCTATGGCCGCGCCCTGCCGGAAAGCGTCGAACTCCTCACGCGGAGTCACCGCCCGCGTCGCGCTGGCGAAAGGTTCGGCGTCGGAAACCAACGCCCACGAGTCATTGAGGGCAAGGGACAACGCGCTGGCGTCCGATCTCCAGTAGGGGGCGTTATTCCACGCGCGGACTTTTTTCCAGTCGGCGCTCGCAGTAAGGGAGAGCGCGGCAAGCACGTTAGGATAATCCCCGTGGCACACGGCGAGAAATCGCTTTCCGGCGTCTTTCGGGTAAAAAGCCGCGGCAATACGGGTGGTTTTATCCAGCAATTGCCCGGTCTGCCCGCCGGTTATGCCGCCTATGTTAAGCAGGTCCAACAAGGGGCGCGTTTCCTGCGAGTCAAGAGCCAAGTACACGGCCGCGTCGGGATCAAGCGCGTCAAACTCCCCAAATGCGTCCAGCGCCAGCAAGGGATTCATAGAATCGCGCTCTCTCAGGCTCCCCGATGATGTCGCGCACGCTGAGATGGCTATGCTAATAAAAAAAATGGACAATCCTTTTCTCATTCTTTTTGGTTTTTTCGCTTCTCTCCTCAAATGTAAAGCTCCCCCTGCTACGCCTTTTCTATGCGCGCCAGCCACTTCTCATCGCCGGCGTCAATTTCTTTCATGCCGTCAACCCGCGTCCACTCAGCGGCGACCGCCAAAGTCTCGCTCCGCGCGAACTCCGCGAAATGAAGCCACGCCTTGCTCAGCCTGTCTGACCCAAACACTTTCAAGCGGATCCTGTCCGTAACCTCAAGCCCCATTTCCTTCCGCTCGTTCTGAATCCCCCGTACAAGATCGCGCGCATCGCCTTCTTGAGAAAGCTCCTCGGATATTTCGGCGTCAAGCCCCACAGTCAAGGCGCCCTCGTTCAACACCTTCAGACGCGCCTTCTCAACGCGCCGGATATCGAGTTTTTCCGCAGTAATGTCGATTTGCCTGCCATTAACGTCCATGCTCAACACCGCCCCGTCAAGCAGCCCCCGCGCTTCACTCTGATTCAGGGCGGCGATGCGCTCGGCCGCAGCTTTCATATCCTTGCCAAGTTCCTTGCCCAGCGCGCGAAAGTTCGCCTTGACCTCGTAGACCACCAGGTCTTCCTCGTTGTCGCGGAAGATCACCTGTTTCACGTTGAGCTCCTCGCGGATGATCTCCTCCATTTCAAGCAACGCCTTCTTCTCTTCCGCATTGCCTGAGACAAGCGTAACGCTTTTGAGCGGCTGCCTCACCTTAATGT
This sequence comes from Treponema sp., assembly GCA_031254795.1. Lineage (GTDB taxonomy): Bacteria > Spirochaetota > Spirochaetia > Treponematales > Breznakiellaceae > JAIRKH01. The sequence continues at coordinate 4,321 of JAIRTS010000111.1, read as the reverse complement.
TATGCGCCGAGCGGAGCGCCCTTCCCATAGACACCGCCCGCTGCACAGCCGCCATCTTGTATTCAAGCGCCGCGTCCTTCCTGTCTCGGCGCGGTTTGGGAAAATCCGCGAGATGCACGGATTCCGGGTCGTTTTCGGCGCGGAGGTTCCGCCAGATCGCGTCGGTGACAAAGGGCATGAACGGCGCGGCCACCGTAATGAGGGTTTTCAATACATCGTAGAGTACGCCGTAGGCGTCCAATTTATCCGCGTCGTTCTCGCTTTTCCAAAATCTGCGCCGCGATCTTCTGATGTACCAGTTGTTAAGTAGATCGATGAATTCCACAATCGGATCAATGGCGCGGGAAAGATCGTACGCCTCAAACGCGCCCTCCACCTTTTCAACCAGACTTTCAGCGGTTGAAAGTATCCATTTGTCAAGCGGATTGGCTGGATCGTCGGGCGCCCCGGCGGGCTGCGCCTTGTCGATGTTCGCGTAGGTCACGAAGAAACTATAGGCGTTCCACAAGGGGATGAGAATGCCCTTGAGCGTTTCGAGCAGCCCCTCGTCGCTGTAACGAAGATCGTCCGCTTTCACAACCGCCGAGTGCATAAGGAAGAGGCGGAGCGCGTCCGCCCCGAATGTACTGATAAGCTGCATCGGATCCGTGTAATTGCGCAGCATTTTGGACATCTTTTTGCCATCGCCGGCAAGCACCAGCCCGGACACCACGCAATTTTTGAACGCGGGCTTTTTGAACAGGGCCGCCGCCAGTATGGTGAGGGTGTAGAACCAGCCCCTCGTCTGATCAAGCCCCTCGTTAATAAAGTCCGCCGGAAAATGCGCGTCAAAGAAATCCTTGTTTTCAAACGGATAGTGATTCTGTCCGTAGGGCATTGCGCCGGACTCGAACCAGCAGTCAAGCACTTCCGGTATTCTGCGCATAACGCCGGAGCACTTGTCAACGCCGCCGCGCCCTTTCGCTTTTGAGCAGGGTATCTCAACATCGTCGACAAAATGCTTGTGCAGATCGGTCAACTCCCTGCCGGAAAGCGCTTTCAACTCAGCGCGGCTTCCCACGCAGATGATCTTGCCACAGTCCGGACATTTCCAGATAGGCAGCGGATTGCCCCAGTAGCGATTGCGGCTGATCGCCCACTCTCTCGCGCCTTCAAGCCATTTGCCGAACCGTCCTGTTTTTATATGATCAGGAACCCAATATATCCGCTCGTTCGCGTCAAGCATATCCTGTTTGATCTTCGGGACATCCACGAACCACGACCCTACGGCGCGGTAGATGAGCGGATGCCCGCACCGCCAGCAATGCGGGTACGCGTGCAATATTTGCTCGCGCTTCACCAGTTTGCCTTCCCGCTTCAGCCGCTCCATGATGGGTTTGTCCGCGTCCTTGACGAAAAGCCCCTGATAATCCGGAACCTCCGCGGTGAACCGGCATTCGGCGTCAACCGGACAGATCACCGGGACGCCGGTCCCTTTCAACACGCGCTGGTCGTCTTCACCGAAACCGGGCGCGGTATGCACAATGCCGGAGCCATCCTCTGTGGAAACAAAGTCTCCCAGGTAGGCGCGGAAGGCATTCTTCGCCGCGGCTTCGGCGAAGTAGGGGAACAACGGTTCGTACTGGACGCCCGCCAGTTCGCTTCCCTTCTTTTTCCAGATAATAGTGTAATCCGAAGGGTCTTTGTAATACGCGGAAAGGCGGGCTTCGGCGAGTATGTAGCAGGTTTTAGGGGAAGCGGCGTCCCGCTCGCCGCCAAGAGCGCCGCCACAGGCGCCGCCAGGAGCGCGTTCATGATCTTCCACGAGCGCATAGTCGATGGCAGGCCCGAGGGTAAGCGCAAGATTTGACGGCAACGTCCACGGCGTGGTAGTCCACGCGAGAAAGTACACATCGGCGTTTTGTACGCCCCAACCCTCGCGCTCCTGTTTTACCTTAAACCTGACCGTAATGGCCGGATCATGCGCGTCCTTGTAACCGCCGAGATTGAGCTCGTGGTTTGAAAGCACGGTGGAACAGCGCGGGCAATAGGGCAGGATGTAGTGACCTTCGTAGAGCAGTTCTTTTTCCCACAGGGACTTCATGACCCACCAAATGGTCTCCATGTAGTCGCTTTCCATGGTTTTATAATCGTGATCAAAATCAACCCAGCGACCGAGCCGCGTAATGATCTGCCGCCACTCCTTTGTATAGCGCAACACCGCGTCACGGCATTTTTCGTTGAACGCCGCTATGCCGTACTTTTCGATGTCGGTTTTTGAGTTGAGACCCAACTCTTTCTCAATGAGGTTTTCAACCGGAAGCCCGTGGCAGTCCCAGCCGAACCTGCGTTCGACCTTATACCCCTTCATCGTCTTGTAGCGGGGAATAATGTCTTTAATCGTCGAAGGCACAAAATGCCCGAAATGCGGCAAGCCCGTGGCAAAAGGAGGCCCGTCGTAGAACACGAATTCCTCCCGCCCTTCCCGTTGGCTCACCGATTTTTCAAAAATATGATTTTTTTCCCAGAACGCGAGTGTCTCTTCTTCCAGCTTGGGAAAATGCGCTTTTGAATCAACAGGTTTATACACACTATCCTCCATACTTGATCGGCAAATTGTAAAAAACGGCCTTTTCAACGGCTTTTTTTACAGGCAGCCCGCCCCCCTAAAAACTTCAATATTCAGAGGTTTCGGGGCATAGTATGACATATTGGGGCGATTCTTTCTAGTAGGCCGCGTTATTCACAAGAAACCGCGGGAACGCCGCCGGAGAAGGATCGCGCGGGCTTGCCAGACCTTGTGATCAGCATCCGGCTTGGGTTATTTTCGCGTTCCCCGGAAGTCTTCTATGACGTAAAAGCCGTTTTCAAGCGTATAGCCCCTTTCATCGCCAGTTGCAACCATGTCGGCAAGCGCCCTGAACGATTCCCGCATGTCCGCGCGGTTTCTTTGCTTCCCCATAAATCGAAAGGCTATCGCTGTCGCGCTTTTCCCGTTGACGCGCCACAGCACATGGACGCTGATTTAGCGGTTCCCCGGCGTAAATTCTATTGTCCGCTCTCCGCCGCCTTCAAGAACAGTGAAATTTTTTATCCTGGAAACATCCATATTCCACATATCCGCGTCGCGTATTTCCCGCGCCGGCTTCCCGTCAATCTTGGTGACAATTGTTCTTTCGGTTACGCCGTATTCGGCGTTCAGAACGCTCCCTTCGACAATCCCGAGCGTAATTCCTTCAGGCGTTCTATAAAACGAGTAAATTCCCGATTCCAATTCAAGAAACAACTTTTTCTCGTCTCTTTCCGCGTCAATGCGTTTATAATACAGCCCGTCGGCGCTGGAAGGAAGATTGGTGAAATCGAACAGCAAATCGTAATCTTTCAAAAATTCAATTCCGAGCAGCCCTCTCGGACCGGATATATTCCAAATTGAGTTCGTGACAACAGCCTTATTCTCAAATGTCTCATCAAAAATTGATATGTTATTTGTTTTCACCAGATAAATGCTCCGTGTTTTTATCGGCAAGAGTATTTTTCTATATTCGTTCTCTGTATTTCCAACTATAAGCGATGGAGGAAAATGCATTCCCTGCGCTCCGGTGTCGACAATAAACGGCGATTGTTTTTCGTCTACGTCAACAGGAATGCAAAAATAATTCGCTTCCAATACCACCGGTGCAAATTTTTCAAAACGCGCCGGCTTTTTTTCGTGAAGTATTATTTTCTTCTTTGAAAAAGAGAGTTCGCACCAGTAACCCGCAAAAACCTTTATTCCCAAAACTCCGTCAAGACCTTCAGGCTCAAGCGTCCTGCTCCGCAAATTCGCCGTTGTTCTCGTAATTTCCGACGCGCCTTTCAAACGCGCGCCATCTATAATTATTTCCGGCAAATAATAATAATCCACCACTTCAGGATTCTCAAAATAAAAAGACATTACCCCCGTATGAGAGAAATCTAAATTGCTGAAATCGCAATCAAATAGTGAAACATTTGCGCCGGTATCCCAAAAAAACCTTCCGCTCTTTCCATTTATAACGGCATTTAGAATAATTCTATTATTAACTAATTCAAAAGAAATTTCTTTTGAATTGCCACAGGAGAAGAAGGATAGAGAACATAGAAAGAAAGAAAAATGCTTTCGCCAATAGCGTCGTCATTGCCATTCCTGCCCCAAAATTTTGCCGGGACTATAGACATCCTTGGCGCCGTCTGAGCCTGCGCCACAAGCGGGGGGGGGGGGGGCATCCGCCGCTTGCGTAAAACCACACCTCGGCGGCAAGCGGTGAAAACACATTTGCCGGTTAAAAGACAACCAGCAGCAAATTCATACAAAACACCTTCG
>JAIRTS010000101.1 GCA_031254795.1 Treponema sp. | reverse complement strand
GAATGAAAATCCAGCCCGGCAAATTCTTTTTCCATATCGAAACGTGTCCCCCGCGCCATATTCCCCTCCCAAAGTTTCCGGCTGTTTGGGAGAGTTTAGCACAAATGGGAGAATTTTGTGGGTCAAGTTTAGCCTAAAGGGACGGGGTTGTTGATTAGAAACTACGTTTGACCAGTTGGTGACGGCCGCCGGAGAATCCCTCCGCGCGGGTTCCGGCCTTGCCGGTCGTGATTGTTTTTTAATAAAAGAGCGAATGACAAAAGGGCAACGCCCCAACCCGCGTCTGATAATAAAACAACCCTCTATTCAGGCGAAAGCGGCCCGAAACGTGGCGCTTTCGCTTTGCCCGTTGGCAATTCCATCGCGGCTGTCGGCAATCTCGTCATGACTGCCGGTAACTTCCCTCAACAAAAATTAAAGGAGCGATCATACTCGGTGAAGCTCTTCAGTTCGCCTGAAATTATGCTACTGCGCCGGCATGCTACGCAAGCCGGATTTGCGTAGCAAAGCAAGGTTGCGCGCAGTCTACTGCCTTTTTGGGATGGCCTCGCCAATTTTAACCGCCCTAAAAGGACGCCTGTTAGGGCGCGGCATTAGACGCCACTGCGAATAAAAATAAACCGCTTTCCAAACTGGACGCGACCGTTGCGAAACAATGCGCCGCGGCAAAAGCGCGCGTCCTCAACGCGCCGTCTATGCATTGACATTGCAAATTCATCAAAAACCTTGTACACTATAGACACGTTGCTGTTCCAAAACTGAAGCTTTGGAACAGTCTCAATCATGAACGTAAATGAACTTCCCCATCGCTTTGGGGCGGGGCGCCTTGTCTATGTCGCGCTATGGACGAGACTCGGCGAAGCTTCGGTTCGCCTGAAATTATGCAACTGCGCCGGCATGCTACGCAAGCCGGGTCTGCGTAGCAAAGCAAGGTTGCGCGAGCAAACCAGTCTACTGCCTTTTTGGGGTGGGTGGCCTCGCCAACTTTAACAGCCCTAAAGGGACGCCTGTCAAAGCGCGGCATTAGACCCCACTGCGAAAGAGACAGGCGGAAGGCGGTCGCGCTTATTGAGCGTCAAAGCTCCGATCAACTCCAACGGGCGCGGGAGCTATTGCTATGCATAGCCTGTATCTATGAGAAAATCGTAGACGGCGAGACGCGAAACAAAGGGGAGGTTCGGCTCTGCGGGCGGCTGAGGGATACAGCGCGTTTATAACGAAGCCGCCGGAATGTGAGGTTAAGGGGGAGTCAGCGACGAGAGATGCGGTGAAGCGCCGCATAGAGCATGACATTCTGAAAGAATTTTTGGAGGCGAACGCTTCGGAGGTGATCAATATGGTGTTAACCGAGTGGAATTTGGACAACGCCAGAGCGGTCTGGCTTGAGGAAAGCTGGAAAGACGCCTGGGAACAAGGTTGGAAAAAGGGCTGGGAACAAGGCTGGAAAGAGGGGCGTGAAGAACGGGACGCGGAGCTATTGGAGATGATAGACGCGGGGCGCGGCCTAGAAGAGATAAGAAAACGGCTTGCGGAGGGAAGTCGCGCGGGTTTGCGGGCATGAGGCGGAGCCGCGTTTATCATCTCCACGAGTCGTCCAGGATGCGGGCGGAAACCGGCCTGGGGCGGACGTTTGCGGCGGGGAAATGGAAAACAAAGCGCTGCTCAAGGTAGCCATAGAGCCTTCGCCGCATTTGGCTACGCGCTTACATGAACGACGGGACTATCTGCGGCAATTCCGCATTCTCCTATGGCGGCGGGTGTCCATAACCCCTTGGGCGCCATCCTGCGATAAGGCTGGGCAACCGCCTCGCTTCTCATTTACTTGTTATTTGTTAATTGCTCTGCGGTCAGTTTGAATTCGAAATGAATCTTCCAGAGACCTTTGGGGAGGCCGCTTGAGCCTTTCGCGGAACCTTGGGATGCGCGCTTTCGGGCAGATGGACTCTGATCCCTTGTATTCGCCGGGCAGGAAGCCTGGACAAACTTCGCTGCAATCTTGTGGATTGTGGACTTTATGGTGAAATCTAACGCCATAGTAATAAATAATGCGGCGTGGACAAGAGGCTCCACTGTCAAGGCGTCACGTTCGCAAGACGCTAGCTTCACTTCTCAAACTCCGCCTTCACCCCGATAGTCGCGGTGAAACCCGGCATGGGGTAATCCTGCGCAGACACATAGGACACGTTCAGCATGTTGCGCAACACACAAAACGCCGTGATCTGCGGACGCTTCGTCCCCGGCGGGCGGACGCTCTCCGAACGCATCGTGATGATCTGGTTTATTGCGAGGTTGAGCAGAAAGGACGGCTCCAGTTTGATGATGTTCAGGGTTTCCGTATAACGTGTTCCGGTGTAATGACCGGAAAGCCGCAGGGAGCCGGTTTTCCACCGCGCGTCAAGAGCCGCGCCAAAGGCGTGTTCAGGCATATAAGGCATACGGACGCCGGAGGCAAACGTGAGCCCCTCGGTTAAGATGTAACTCAGCAAGTATTGGTAGGAAAAAGATGGCGTGATCCCGCGGATGCGTCCACGCATAATTCCGTTTGGAAAGGAAAATTCTTTCTGTATGCGCGCGTCGGCGCCGAAAAACGCCGCGGCGCCGATATTGACCGGCGTCCACACGCTGTTCACCGCCCGCCAGTGAATGCTGTCCTTCACATACGATGCGTATACAGCCGCGTCAAGGGTGAAGACGCCGTTGTACCGCGCCCCTATGTCCGCGCCCCAACCGTCTTCCGGGCGCAACGCCGGGTTGCCCCGCGCGGTGGCGTCGCCCGACCAATAACGGTCATTGAACGTGGGCAGCTTGAACACGCGGAAATAGTTGTTGAAAAGGGAAAGCGTCTCGGCCGCCTGCCACGCAATGCCCAGTTTCGGCGCCGGAACAAGGCTGTTGCCGCTGAAAACCAGCTTTACGGAAGGGATAAGCCGGACCGCGCCGCCCCATTCGCCGGTCAGGTACACGCCGGCGGTATGCGCGTCTTGAACGCCAATATTGGTCGAGTCAAGGTGATTGTAGGCGTAATCCCAGCCCGTCTTGAGGGTGAATGTCTTTGTCGCATACCATGACCAGCGGTTGGCGGCTTGCAGGGTGTGCAATCTATGGAGAGACGCGCCGGCAGCGGAAAGAGGAATGTCTTCATAGCCGATCCGTTCCCCGGTGTAGCTCACGCTCGCTTCAACGGCAAGATTATCGCGGAACACCGAGCGGAATACAGCCGGATTGTTAAGAAACAGGGTTTGACGGGTTGAAAAATCGATCTGCTTGCCATAATTGACGGATGTCATGGCGCCGGGCGTGTTTTTGTTTCCGTAGTACAGGCCGCCCGAATAGACGAGGCGTGTCAGATCGGCAAACGTTCCGGAAAGGGAGATCGCGGCGCCGGCGTCCCACACCTCATTGTTGGTTCGGCGGCGTTTTATGCCATAATAATCATCAAACAGGAAATGGTTTTCCGCGCGATTCGCAAAAACGCTCGCGGAAAAGGAAAAGGCGTGATCGCCCGCGCCGCCGCCGGCGTCCGATGACCAGCCTTTGTACACAAAAGCGTTGACGTTCTGGGCGTCGAGCAGGTCGCGGTATTCCGCGTCCTCTTGGGAGCCGTCTCGTTTCCGGTATGTTCCGGGCAAGGCGCTGGTATTGGAAACACCGCCGCCAAAGCGCAGTCCTTGCCGATATTGTTTCACGGTGACAATGTTGATGACGCCGCCCATCGCGCCTGACACGTTGAATTCGGTGTCCGCGCCGCCGTACGTCACCTCGATCCGTTCAATGGCGTTGACGCCAACGCTCTCAAGGTTGAATGTTCCGGACTGCGCTGAATTGACCGGCGTTCCATCAACGAGTATCGCCACCCGCCCGGATCCCATCCCCCGAATATTCACCGACGTGGCGTTGCCATAAGGACCGTGACTCGTGGCGCCGAGATCAAACAGTTCTTCCAGCAACGCGGCGATCGTGGGCGCGTGGGTTCGTTCAATGTCTTCTTTGTTGACAACCCGCGTTTGCCGCGTGGTTTCCACGCTTCCGGTGACGGTTACGCCTTC
>JAIRTS010000065.1 GCA_031254795.1 Treponema sp. | reverse complement strand
CCGGAGGATGTATTGGAATGCGCGGATGCAAGCCTTCGGCCGGGAGCTTATTCCGGACGTAGGCGCCAGTGTCCATCTATTTTTTCACATGACGAAATAGGCGCGTCAAGTTGGCTGCCGTCTTCCGCAACGAGCTTTATTTTCCCCAAAACCACATTCACTTCCAGCGCCCGCCACAGTGTGCCGTTATAAGACACCCTCACTCCTTCTTGGGGGCAGGAACGACGCTGTTCGCAGTAGAAGCCATGTTCATAGGAAAGGCAACACAAAAGACGCCCGCAGGGACCAGATATTTTCATGGAATTGAGAGACAGATTTTGATCCTTCGCCATCTTGATCGATACGGGTTTCAGTTTGTCGGAGACGGCGTGGCAACAATAGCCTCTGCCGCAGATGCCAAGCCCGCCCAAAACTCGCGCCTCATCGCGTATGCCGATTTGACGCAACTCAATGCGCGCCCTGAACACGCTCACCATATCCTTGACCAGTTCCCGAAAATCAACGCGGTTGTCAGCGGTAAAGAAAAACAGTATCTTCGGGTCTTCCAAAAGGTAATGCACAGACACCAGCTTCATGTCAAGGCGGTGCGCCGCTATCTTTTCTTTGCATATAGCAAAGGCTTCGTCTTCCAGAACTTTGTTGCCGGCCGCTTTGTTCAAGTCTTCGTCTGTCGCAAGCCGTTCTATAACAGCCATTTCCGAAAAGTAGGAGCCTTTTCTTATCTGCCCCATAACCTTGGCCAAGTCCCTGCCATAGCGGGTCGGCACAATCACCATGCGGCCATTTTCAAGGATTTCCCCATTATAAGCCGCAAGAAACGTCTCGTTGGAATAAAAGAGACGCAACCGGTAAACTGGCGTATCGGGCATAATCTCGCGGCTCTCAACAATAACAGTGGCGATTTGCTCTACTAATTCCTCGGAATCATCAAAATCAATAATATCTTCATCTAAATAATCGCTCATATATCACCTCGCCCTCATTGAAGCAAGTCTACCAGAATACCGGTGATTTCTTCAAGTCGCTCCAGAATCGCAAGCTGGTCCCTCTGTCCCGCAAGAATATCCGCCGCCAACTGATCGAGCTTCTTGTCTACAATCTGCACGAGCGTCTTTTCCTTGCGCTTGCGGAGGCTTACGCCCGTATACTGCTTTTCAATGTCATAGGTGTTTTGTATAATAAAAGCAAGAAAATTCCGCACCGCCTGTTTATATTTCAGGATTTCCGCAGGCAAAGGACGCTTTCTTAGATCATCGCCCGCACTGTGGACATCTTCAAGCAGTTGATTGATGGTCTCTTCAGTAACCGGCAGTTTCTGTACATCCGGTATTTTAACTTCCTCATTCGCCCGTTCCAAGAGAGCGCGAAACACAGATTTTGACTTGACTCCAGACTTGTTTTGGGTCTTTCTTAATTCATTGTTGATCCCTGAATATGCGACGGGGTTAAAAAATGGAGCGGCGCTTTCTATCTTATCCACGAGCGTCCCGACTCGTTCTTCAACGCTGCGATCGCGTTTTTTTCGACGCCGCTGAAAGCGCGGAAAGCATGCCTCGCATGTCGCGGTACTCGGCGAGGGTTTTTTCCCATTGCTCATCGCTCGTGCAAACCGACACCTTGCCGTGAATAAGACAACCTTCATCGGCTTGAATGCGCCGCGTAATGATGTCGCCCAACACAAGGGCGCTTGAAAGGATGACAAGCCGCTCACTGGCAATGACGCTGCCGTACACCACGCCGCCTATGGTAATGGAGGTTCCCGCCACATCGCTCTTCATGCGGGCTTTCTCGCCGATAACCACCCTGCCCTTCGCCCTCAGATTGCCATGCAAACTGCCATCCACGCGGGTAAACCCCGCGGAATCAACATCGCCTACAACGCTGGAATTTTGGCCTATAATGGTATTCACTGAAAATTCATTTGCCATGGACGCCTACTTCTCAATCGGTTTGATGAGGGTGTCACGTATGTTAAGGTATTTATAGGGATCAACCACATCGGAGCCTATATGCACTTCGTAATGAACATGGGGGCCCGTTGAAAGACCAGTGTTTCCTATGTAGCCTATAACATCACCTTGCTGAACGCGCTGCCCCGTTTTCACGCGCATACTGAGCATATGCGCGTAGCGAGTGTAAAATCCGTGCTTGTGCTTGATGATGACGTAGTTTCCAAACCCGCCCGGATCAAAATCCACTGTAACGACCTGCCCATCGGCAGTCGTAACAATTGGATCGCCTTGCCGGTACGTGGAAAGATCGATGCCTTTATGAATGTAGAATTGCCCGGTGAAAGGGTTTTCGTTCTGACCAAAGCTCATGGAAATATGTCCAACGCCGCCTTTTATGGGCCAAATGCTGGGAATTTCTGTCAACAAGGCGTTGTGCGAGTTGAGAAGAGCGCCGATTTCCCTGATCGGTTCAACGGCGGAAGAAAGGTACCCTCTCAATCCGCGCATATCATTCACTTCTTGAAGAACACCTTCGGGCGTTTCCTGAATATCGAAAAATGACGACAAATCCCCGCCCGCGCCTGAATTGTCTTCGTTGAAGGCAGACATATCCGCGCCAAGCGTGGAAAGCGCGCCGGAAAGCGCGGCTTCAAATCCACGCGCCTCCCGCATGAGCAGGGCGGTCTCCTCTCGAAGCTGATCGAGGCTCGCCTGCGCCTCTTTGAGCCTGCTATTGTCTGTAACCGCGACCATGCTCCCCATATTCGACGATGCCCCGTACCAGAACAGCGCCGTAGCTCCACCCGCAAGCACCAACGCGAAACAGATCACGGCGAAAATCGAAATATGAAGATTATAAACTTTCTTCTCGGAATGAGGAACCAATACTATCGTATATTGTTTGCCTAAACCTTTGAATATAGACTTAAAAAAGACGCCCATGCTTCTCCCAATCAATATAAAAGCGCGTTTTACCTTTTGGACAGCGTTATTTTCCAAGCGTTTATAGGTTAATATAGTTGACACGCTACACCTCTTTTTAAAAATATCACCAACTTTCATCATACAGTTCCGTAAACCGGTTGTCAAGAGGGAATTTAAAATTTGTGGGGCAGGGGTAAAAAGAAACCGGTGGCGGCCAATGGCGCCCGCTGGCTGTTGATCCCACCGGTTTGTTCCGTTCGCGGTTTCGCTATAACTGCGCCCTGACGCCCAAGGTTACGCCGTAATTCTGATCGAGGAGGTTGAACATTCCGGTAAAATCGATTTTGATAATGAGAAGATTGAAAGACAGCCCGCCGAACACCCTGATTCCCCAACTGTCATGTCGGCTATAGGACGAAGAAAAACCTCCCGCGCCAATATTCGTGAGCCCGGGAACAGCTTCTTGTATTTCGGCGATGTCATTGGCCCCAATAGTGCCGTTATTGCCATAGGTCACATGCGTTTTTACGTCATAGCCCGCCTTTGACACAACGGCGTAGCTTACGCCCGCCCCAATATAGGGGGTGACGATCAGGATTTGCTTTGAGATCTGCGCCTTCAGCTCCAGACTCATCGTTTCCCATGAGAGTCCAACCGTGGGTTTGTCCAGCGTAATTGTAGCGCCATTAAACATAAAAGACGCGGGACTGCCGGTCGAGGCGGAAATTCCACCTTTCAGATAATTCACGCCGAATCCAATGGAAACATTGGGAAGTACCACCCCCTGTTTTATGAGCGAGTAACGAAAATCAGCGCCTGCAAGCAAAAAGTTTATATCCACGCCGGTATCCTTCAAAAGCGGCGTATCCGGCAACGCCCCAAATTTCACGCCAATATCAAAAGGAATGACAAAACCGCCGAGGCGGCCTTCCACAACATAGGCGGGAAGCGGGAAAAAAGAGAGCGGATACGAAATGCCAAAGGCTTTCAGCAGATCAGTCGCCGCGTCAACATCTATAGTGGTGACGCCGGCCGAAACGCCGACTCCAAAATGAGGCGGCGCATCAAGAAACTGCCCTATATACGCATCCGACCAGTTGAGTCCTATGCTTGCGTTGAATGGCAACGACTTGGCTAGCGCCTCTGAAAATCCATCAAATCTATTTTGCAAATCGTTCAGCGAAATTGATTCGGCAAATCCGAATGAACCGCAAAACAAAGACATGACCACAATCAAAACACATAGTTTCTTTTTCACAAACTCTCCTTAAGTTATGAATCCGTCCCTCTTAGCGCAAATGCTTCGCGCGGCTTTAGAAAAGCCTTTGAAAAGGACGCTAGACATAGTATATTATATTATGTTATAATACAAAAAACAATGTATTCAAGAGGCAGAGCGGATTTTAGTCCGTTTTTCCCTAAGTCTATAGGCAGTCTTTTTCAAAGCAAATAGAGTTTTGCGTATTTTGAAATAAGCTCGATTCTATCTTTTTTATGGAAGAATAGAGCGGTTCGCGTTGCGGATGGCAATGGCTTCGCGGCCTCAAGACGGCTGAAAAGACAAAACAACGGCGCTGACGCGCGATTCTGTCGCCGTCGCGCGCCGGAATCCCAAACATAAGAGGCTACTACATGGCGTCACCTGAGCGCGCCGTTGACGGGCGCGCACCGCAGCTATTCATGCCGTCGCGTCAATCCGCGCTGAAATTTTTCTTCGTCTGCATGTCGCGCGGCGCGCTCAGAAAAGCCGTCCGCGCCTGTGTTGGAATGGTGATTCGCCATTTTTTCTTCGCCCAGTACAAAGGCGCGTTGTTGAAGAACGTCCCCGTCGTCAATGTCGGGCATCCGCTGGACGAGGAGATTCCATTTCTGCCACACAAGGCGGGCGTCTACCTTGATTTCGTGGCTTTCTGGATCCGCGCGGCCAGTTTTCTCGACTGCGCCTGCGCGAAGCGAAGCGAGGCGGCTGACTTTATCGTCTCGATAGGGTTGCTGTACAAAACTGCGGCGGAAGTGTACGCCGTGTGTTTTTCCACGACGGATCGTCCGCGCCGCGTTGGGAGGCTCCGCTTCGCGCTGATCCACGCCTTCGACCCGCACCTCATGTGCGTGCCGAGCTTGCACGTGATGCTGGCGATACGGACGTACACCGCGTTTGCCGGCGTTGTGCGGGCGCGTGGGGAGGGGGAGTTGTACGCTCCGCAAGCGGAGGAGTTGAGGCGCGGCGCGCTCGCGATAGTGGAATCAACGCTGTATGTAAAGCAGCACAGCGTCAACTGCGTGGCGGCGGCGATGTACGCCATGACGCGCTTCGATCCGCCGCTGTTCGCCGAGGAGGAGGCGGAAGCCTTCGTGACGGACCTTTTCACGGACAACACCCTGCCGCCGTCTGTCGCAGCCCGCATGAGGGAGCATGTCCTTTCGCTGTACCGGCGTTTTCTCGCCGAGGGGGAATTGTCCGCGAATTGGACGGAGCCGTTGCTGGCGTTTCTGGAAGAGCGCAAAAAATAGACGCCCGGAAGCGTAGTGAGACATGCGGCGTGAAGGCGGCGTTTTGGGAATGAGGCTGGGAGCTATACCTAGAGTTTGTCCATAATGTAGACGTATTAGGGACAAACTTCCTTAAAAAAAGAACGTGGGCGGACGGGCATCCTTTGCGCGGTTTTTAGTGGAAGTTGTTCGAAGACCTGAATTTTCGGACAACCCCGCTATGTACGTCCAGACGCTCGGAAAACAGCGTGCTTAAAACGCATCGCCGCGGCGACGCCGGCATGTGGATTATTCATATAAGGAAGGCGCTATGAAATATGGTCATTTCAATGACGAAGACAGGGAATACGTGATCGAAACCCCTGCCACGCCGCTCCCCTGGATCAATTATCTGGGGAACGAGAATTTTTTCAGCCTCATCTCCAATACCGGCGGAGGCTACAGTTTTTATCGTGACGCCAAGTTGCGCCGCATTACCCGCTTCCGGTACAACGATGTGCCGTGGGATACCGGTGGTCGTTGTTACTACATTCAGGACGGCTGCTTAGGGCGAGGCGAAGTGTGGAGCCCCGCGTTCCTCCCGCTAAAAAAGCCGCTTGACCGTTACCGGTGCAGGCATGGCATGGGGTATACAATCTTCGAGTCCGAAAAGAAAGGGCTTGCGTCAACCCTAACCTGTTTTGTCCCGCTGGGCGAAAACTGCGAAATCAACCGGCTTACTCTTGAAAACAAGAGCGGCCTGTCCAAACAGGTGACTGTGGTGAGCGCCATTGAGTGGTGCCTGTGGAACGCCGTTGACGACGGGACGAATTTTCAGCGTAACTTTTCAACCGGCGAGGTTGAGATTGATGGCTCCACGCTCTACCATAAGACCGAATACCGGGAGCGGCGCAATCACTACGCCTACTTCAGCGTGAACCAGCCGCTTGCCGGTTTTGATACGAGCCGCGATGTGTTCCTCGGCAAATTCAACGGCTGGGACAACCCGCAGGCTGTCTTCTCTGGCAAGAGTGGCGACAACGAAACGCACGGCTGGGCGCCCATGGCCAGTCACCGCGTGAGTTTCGAGCTTAAAGCCGGCGAACAAAAGACTCTTGTTTTCGTACTGGGTTACACGGAGTTGCCAAAAGAGCGGAAATGGGAGCGTCCTGGCGTCATCAACAAGACGCCCGCAAAAGAGTCGCTCGCCCGCTTTGATACGAGTGAAAAAGTTCAATCCGCTTTTGACGCATTGAAAGCGTACTGGGACGCGCTCCTCACCCGTTTCACGGTTCAAACCGGAGACGCCAAGCTCGACCGCATGGTGAACATCTGGAACCAGTACCAATGCATGGTGACATTCAACATGAGCCGGAGCGCGAGCTATTTTGAGAGCGGCACTGGGCGCGGCATGGGCTTTCGCGATTCCTGTCAGGATTTGCTCGGTTTTGTACACCTCATACCGGAACGCGCCCGCGAGCGCATTCTCGACATCGCGGCGATCCAGTTGGAAGACGGCAGCGCTTGGCACCAGTACCAGCCCCTTACGAAGCGGGGCAACGCGGACATTGGCGGCGGTTTCAATGACGATCCCCTGTGGCTTGTGGCGTGTACCTACGCTTACATCGCCGAAACCGGCGACGCGGGCATACTCGACGCGCCTGTTGTGTTCAACAATGTGGAAGGCACGGAGCGACCTTTGTTTGAACACCTGCGGCGTAGCGTGAACTGGACGATTACCCATCTAGGTCCCCATGGTTTGCCGCTTATTGGCCGGGCGGACTGGAACGACTGCCTCAACCTCAACTGCTTCAGCGAAGAGCCGGGCGAGAGCTTCCAAACCACGGCGAACAAGGAAACCGGCGTCGCGGAGAGCGTTTTCATAGGCGGCATGTTTGTGCTGTACGGCAGGCAGTACGCGGAACTATGCGAGCGTTTCGGGGACAAGGCTGAAGGAGCGGCTGAAGCCGCGCGGATTCGGAACATGGTCGCCAAAGTTGAGAAAGCCGTCCTCAAGGACGGCTGGGACGGCGAATGGTTTGTCCGCGCCTATGACGGCTACGGAAACAAAGTCGGCGGCAACGAATGCGAGGAAGGCAAAATCTACATTGAGCCGCAGGGTATGTGCGTCATGGCCGGCATCGGCGTCGCAACAGGCGAGGCGCAAAAAGCCCTTGCCAGCGTGAAGGCGAAGCTCACCTACAAGTACGGCACGTCTTTGCTGTGGCCCTGTTACCGGACGTACCATGTTGAACTTGGCGAAGTGTCGAGCTATCCGCCCGGATTCAAGGAAAACGGCGGCGTGTTCTGCCACAACAACCCCTGGGTGAGCATTGCGGAAACCGTGACGCGCAACGCGGACGAGGCGTTCGCCATTTACAAGCGCACCTGTCCCGCGTACCTCGAAGAAATCAGCGACATCCACCGCACCGAGCCGTACGTCTACAGCCAGATGGTCGGCGGACAGGAAGCGCCTCCGCAATACCAGGGGGAGGGGAAAAACTCATGGCTTACCGGCACCGCCGCATGGACATTCGTGAACGTGAGCCAATACCTGCTTGGCATCCGCGCCACGCACGACGGGCTTCAGGTGGATCCCTGTCTGCCGGAACGGTTCACTCATCTGCGCGTCAAGCGTCTTTTCCGGGGCGTTGTGTACAACATCGGCATTACGCGCACTGGCAAACCGAGCCTTGCTGTTGATGGAAAAAGCGTCGCGGGCAATATCATTCCGCCTGCGGCGGGGAAGACTGCCGTGTCGGTGGAAGTGACGATATAGCCGGCTAATGCGGGGATTGGAAGTGAAATTTGCGGGGCGTCCGGCGGCTTCGCTTCCAATCCTCCTTCCTCGCGCCCGCCTTTCCTAAACGCGGAAAGAAAACTCCCCCAAGTGTCTGACCCTACCCAGTGTTCGCGCCGTTTTCATCTCCCGTTTCTCCCCATACAATGAGGCTCCGCAACTTTGGACGCCTTATGACCATAGTTATCCACAAGAAAATCATCGAAAAACGACTAAACAGGCTGATTGGCGATGCGCTGAAAATCCTGAGCCATGTACTGTTCCGGTAGCCGCCCGCCCTATAATTTTCGCTCAATTTTTTTCCACGTGTCTTTCAAACCGACGGTTTTGTTGAACACGGGGCTGCCTTCAAAGACATCCGGATCACGCGCAAAGTAGCCAAGCCGTTCAAACTGATAGCGGTCTTCCGGCTTTGCGTCCGCGAGGAATGACTCCGCATACGCGAGGGGAATCACCTCAAGGGAATTGGGGTTGAGGTTGTCAAGAAAGGTTTTGCCTTCCGTTGCTTCCATGGGATTTTCAACGCCGAAAAGGTTGTCGTAGACACGCACGGTTATGGGAATCGCGTGTTTTGTTGACACCCAGTGAATGGTGCCTTTCACTTTGCGGTTGTCGGGAGCGTTGCCACCTCTGGTCGCGGGGTCGTAGACACAACGCACGGCGGACACGGCGCCGGAAGCGTCTTTATCGCAACCGGTGCAGGTGACAATGTAGCCATAACGCAGGCGCACGGAGTTGCCCGGATACAGTCTGAAATACTTGGGCGGCGGAACTTCCTGAAAATCATCCTGTTCGATCCACAATTCTTTCCCGAAATATATGCCGCGAACGCCGGCGGCGGCGTCTTCCGGGTTGTTGATCGCTTCAAGCTCCTCGAATTTTCCATCTTCCCAGTTTTCGATGATGAGTTTGAGCGGCTTTAACACAACCATTACCCGTTGCGCCCGTTTGTTCAGATCTTGCCGCAGACAGTATTCAAGGAAGGCGATGTCAACGGTGCTATCCATCTTTGCGACGCCGATTTGCGACACAAAGCTGCGGATGGCTTCCGGCGTGTATCCCCGGCGACGGAGACCAGCGATGGTCGGCATGCGGGGATCATCCCAGCCCGATACATACCGCTCCTGCACGAGTTTCAGAAGCCACCGTTTCGACATGACCGTGTTCGTTAGGTTAAGCCGCGCAAACTCGATCTGCCGCGAGGGGAACACCTCGGCTTCCCGGATAAACCAATCGTAGAGCGGACGATGAATCTCATATTCAAGGGAGCAAAGCGAATGGGTGACGCCTTCTTTCGCGTCGGATAGCGGATGCGCGAAGTCGTACATCGGATAGATGCACCACTCATTTTTGGCGCGGTAGTGATACGCGCGCCGGATACGGTACATCACGGGATCGCGCATAAGAAGGTTCGGATGCGTCATGTCGATCTTGGCGCGCAGGGTTTTCGCGCCGTCAGGAAATTCTCCGGCGCGCATGCGGGCGAAAAGATCCAGATTTTCTTCAATAGAACGTCCGCGATACGGGCTGTCTTTGCCGGGCCGCGTTTCGGTGATATTGTTTTTATCCGCGACGTTTGTCCCCCGGTAAAGGCTGGTTTCTTCTCCAGAAAGATCGTCAACATAGGCATGTCCCTTCTTGATGATTTTCACCGCCAGTTCATATAGGTACTCGTAATAATCCGAGGCGTAAAATTCGCGGTCTTCCCAGTCGTAACCCATCCACGCAATGTCGCGTTTAATGGCTTCCACATAGGAAACATCCTCTTTCTCCGGGTTTGTGTCATCAAAACGGAGGTTGCACACGCCGCCAAATTGCTTCGCCATAGTAAAATCAATATAAAACGCCTTGCAATGTCCGATATGGAGCCAGCCGTTCGGCTCTGGAGGAAAACGGGTGCGGACTTCTTTGAATCGTCCGCTCGCAAGGTCTTCTTTGATAAACTCGCTGATAAAATTAGCCGTTTCAATACCCGCAACCGGGGGAGTTGTTCCTTTGATTTCCATTATATCCATCCTGCTGAGACAACGCTAACCCATTTTGATGGCAATGTCAAGAGACCGCAAATGGAGGCGATTGTTGCAAGACGCCCCGTGTCTATTGCGTAAGGCGCTCAAATATGGTATGATGAAGGCGCATTAGATGCGACGTCAAAAGGCGGCGCCGAGGAATAATATGGGAAAAACGCTTGTTGAAAAAATTTTCGCGGCCCACGTTGTTGACAGACCCTTTGGCGAATGGGTGTTGAAACTGGACAGGGTGTTCTGCCACGACATCACAACGCCGATAGCCATAGGCGATCTCGTATCCCGTAATATGGACACGGTTTTTGATCCCGCAAAAATAAAGGCGGTCATTGACCACGTAACGCCCGCAAAGGACGCTAAGACTGCGGAACAAGGCAAGATGTTGCGGGATTGGGCGAGACGCCATCATATACAAGACTTTTTTGATATTGGAAGAAATGGCGTTTGCCACGCGCTTTTTCCAGAAAAAGGCTTTGTGCGCCCAGGTCATACCATCATCATGGGAGACAGCCACACATGTACTCATGGCGCGTTCGGTGCGTTCGCCGCCGGTGTGGGAACCACAGACCTTGAGGTGGGCATTCTCAAAGGGGTGGCGGTCTTTAAACAGCCCGAAACCCTGCGCGTAAACCTCAATGGAACGCTAAAAAGCGGCGTTTTCGCAAAAGATGTGATATTGAGCGTCATCGCAAGGCTCGGCGTTGCGGGAGCCACAGACAAGGTCATCGAATTTCGCGGTTCCGTGGTTGACGCGTTGAGCATGGAAGGCCGCATGACCATCTGCAATATGGCGGTTGAGGCGGGCGCGACCTGCGGCGTTTGCCTGCCGGACGCGACAACGGTGGAGTATTTGTGGAAATTCATCGGCCCCGATGGAGAGCGCGTTTATTCCACGAAAGAAGAAGCCGCCGCCGATTTCGCGCAATGGCGCGGCGACGAGGACGCCGTATACACGGATATTGTTGACATTGACTGCTCCACGCTTGAGCCGTGCGCCACGTTCGGTTATAAGCCCGATGAGGTGAAAACTATTCGGGAGTTGGCTGGCGTCAAGATCGATCAAGTGTACATAGGCTCCTGCACCAATGGACGCATCGAAGACCTGCGGGAAGCCGCGAACGTAGTCAACGGCAAAAAAATAGCCGATTCGGTGAGGGCAATCGTGTCGCCCGCGACGCCCGCCGTTTATGAGCAGGCGCTTAAAGAAGGGCTTATTGAGACATTTATGTCGGCGGGCTTCTGTGTGACAAACCCCACATGCGGCGCATGTCTTGGCATGTCCAACGGCGTACTTGCGCGGGGGGAAGTATGCGCGTCCACCACGAACCGCAACTTTTTTGGGCGCATGGGCAAGGGCGGCATGATTCATCTGATGAGCCCCGCGTCCGCCGCAACTACGGCTCTTACAGGCGCAATCGGCGGCTGAGCCGGCGGTTCTTGCGGTAAACCGGAGGGTATATGAAAACATTTAATGGAAATGTTCTCTTTTTGGACAGAAGCGACATCAATACTGATGAAATCATTCCGGCGCGGTATTTAACTGAAAACTCAAAAGAAACCCTCAAACCATACCTGCTGGAAGACTTGGCGCTTGATGGCTTTGATCCCTCGGCGATCAAGGACATTGGGGCTGTTGTCGCGCGCGCAAATTTTGGATGTGGAAGTTCCCGCGAGCATGCGCCGTGGGCGTTTGAGGTCAATGGCGTCAACATTGTGATCGCCGAGAGTTTCGCCCGCATTTTCAGGCGGAACATGTACAACTGCGGCATGATAGCCGCAGAATTGCCCGCGACGACGCTGGACGAATTGTTCCGCGAATTCTCCAGAGAAAAAACAGCGGTGACGGTCGACGCCGAAAAGGCGACCCTCACCTTTACCGCCGCGACAAAACGGAAAACCGTTCCTTTCATCCTGCAAGGCTTTGAGAAAGCCCTCGTTGAGGCGGGCGGCTGGATCGAATACGCGGCGAAAAAATACTAAAGCGCACGTTCGCTTCTCGTTGACGCGCGTACGTTCAGGGAACATCTGGCGGGCGGGTGAAGGTTATGATGAGCCTTTTTCAAAAATTCGCCGCTCCAGAGGGCGTGTTTTGAAAAACCCGCGAAGCATTGACGAGCCACCCCGCCGGTCTGCGGCGGGGCGGCTCATTGTTATATCGCGGGCCAATGCTTTTGTAAAGATTAGCAACCTTTAAAAAACACAATTTTTACGATTATGAATATAATCAGCAAATAAATTATTATTATTGGAATAGCATAGCGCCATTTTTTGGGCTTTCCATTTTCCCATATATCTTTTGCCTGTTCCTTGCATTCCTCCATTATTTCAGGAGGGATTAATTTTAGCGAAATAAATATCAAAAATGGCAAAATTATTAAATCATCGATGTAGCCGAGAATTGGCACAAAATCAGGTATTAAATCAATTGGCGACAAGGCATATCCAATAGCTATTAGAATAACAACTTTTGCCGATATTGACACGTCTTTTCTTTTATAGTAGTTCTACTTTACAATACCGAATACATATGACATACTAAGACCCATGGCATACGATAAGATATTCAGAAAGCGTGTAATTGAATATAAAGACGCGGGGCATACATTTAAGCA
>JAIRTS010000026.1 GCA_031254795.1 Treponema sp. | reverse complement strand
CGCGCGCCAGTCCACAGGATTTGTCGGATTGTCATTGATCGCCTCATTCACAACATCCCATGATATGACCCTGCCCCTGAAATGTTCGGTTACGGTTCTCGCGTGGGTAGCAAGATTTTCAATAGCCTCTTCGCGGGACACGCCTTCCCCATTCATCCATGACGGAGACTGCTGGTGCCATGCCAGGGTATGCCCGTGCATCTTCATGCCGGCTGCGAGAACGGCGTCCACAATGGCATCCGCCTGCTCGAACTTGAAATCTCCCTTGCTTGGCTGCAATGACTGCGGCTTCATGGCGTTTTCCGCAGTCGCCACGTTGTGGTGTGCCGTCAATACGGAGGTTTCGTCTTCCGACAAATACCGGCGCGGCGCGATGTTCCCGATGAGGAAATAGTTTTCATAAACGGTTTTAAGCGGCGTGATCCGCAAAGGCGGCGCGACGGCCTTTTCCATCGAATTTTCAGAGCCAGACTGCATGGCGATTCCTCCTTGTGGATTTTGAACATGCCTTCTAAGGCATGCGTTAAAAAGCATAATGACGCATAAGAACAAAAGAACCGTTCTTGAAGTGTTGTCAGGTTTACCCATGATCGTTCCTTATAAAAAATACTATTTTCATCATATTCAAACACATGAATCTGTCTATAGGGGAAATTTCTTTCAAAACTTTTTTATATTGCGGCTTTTTACACTTGACAGCGCACAGAATTTCATAGCATAATTACCATAATTATGAAAATAGCAATTTACACGGACGGCGGTTGCCACGGGAACCCTGGCCCAGGCGGTTGGGCGTATGTAATCGTGGGTAATAGAAAAATTCTCGCCGAAAAATCGGGCGCGGATGTGTACACCACCAATAACCGTATGGAATTGGCGGCGGTAGCAAACGCTTTGGAAGCTATGCCGGAATTGTTGAGATCTTTAAGCAAACGCTCGCACGAGATTTCGGTGTACACGGATTCGCAATACGTGCAAAAAGGTATCAGCGAATGGATCTTTCTATGGAAAAAGAACGGTTGGCGCACTTCGGAAAAGAAGCCTGTGAAAAATCAGGATCTATGGCAAAAATTAGACGCGCTCGCCGCGTCGGTAAGTTCACTTCCCATAAAGTGGGAGTGGGTGAAGGGTCACGCGGGGAACACCTACAATGAAATCTGTGATAAAATGACGCAAGACGCCATTGAGAGCGTCGAGAGTTCGCGTTAAAAACAGAAGCTTTTCAAAACGCGCCCTAGGGCGGCAAATTTTGAAAAACGCTTAATTTATTCAAATTTCTCTTGTCTTTTTGGGGAATAATGAGTATTCTCTAGGTTAACGACTGTTCGTTAACTTTTATGACACGGGAAAATATTATTACGACCGCCTTTCAGGTGTGGGGGCGGCAATTGTACCAATCCACCAGTCTCACCGCCATTGCGGAGGCGCTGAATGTCAGCAAACCCGCGTTGTACCGTCATTTCAAAAACAAAAACGATTTGCTCGACGCCATGTACCGGCATTTTTTTGACGCTTACGTGGCTTTCATCAAGCCTTTTCACGATACGGCCATTACAAAACAAGAAAATGAAGGCATTCTTATCATAATACGGGCGCTGACGACGTTTTACGCGCGAAACGAGGATTTTTCAATCTTTTTCTTGATTCAGATCTATGGGAACAGCGCGATGAAGACCCTGGAGCGGCAGCTTCAGGAACGCGGCATTGATCTGTCGCGCTACTATACAGAGCGTTTGCAGGCGGGCAGGTTTGTCGTCGCCATCTTGACGTTTATCCTCGCCTATTTTCACAAACACCGGTCGTTGACGGGAGATGGGAAAAAACCGGTCGCTGATGAAGACATACAAAAACTAACCGATTTTACGGCGGAAATAGTCCTGTACGGACTGCGCTTCGAAAAGACGAAGATAGAAACGCTTGATTATGAAGGCATTGAAAAGAAAGCCTTGTCCGTTCCGGTTGCGGGTGAAAAAAATCATCTTTTGAAAGCCATAGGCTCGGCGATTGCAGAGTCGGGGCCGTGGGGGGTCTCTATAAAAGAAATAGCGCAAAAATCCGGCTTGTCAAAAAGTTCCCTGTACTGCCACTTTGAAAACAAGCGGGACATGATCATCAAATTCTTCATGAATGAATTTGAACGGCTTATTGCGTTTGCGGAGCAAGGGAAACGTTTGTCTGAGAAACCCGAAGAGCAGTTGTATCTCATAATGAATGTCATTGCAAACTACCTTCTTTCGGCGCCGGACATCCTGTCCGCCCTGGATTGGCTTAAAACGAGAAGAGCGATCTCTCCATTGGGCAAGCAACACCACGGCGCCGAAAAGTCCATTGACAGTTGTCCCGGCAAATACGCCGATTCCGGCTCGCTTCATTTCTCCGCCCTTTTTGCGGATGTAATCCCTCAAAACGAGTATTCCGCGATGACGCATCATCTGATACTTTTTCTTATTATAAATACGCTTATGGGTCGAAAAGAACAAATGGAAGCCTCAAGCCAGGATGACAGTAACCTTCGTTTATTGTACAGGTTTGTTACTTTAGGGATTGATTTAAGTCGCGCGTATGCGGGCTAAGGGCGCACGAAACGTTCGTTTTTGTCGCTCTGCATTTACATGTGTAAATGCGATTTTATGCGAATTTGCGGTTCGGCATAGGTGCGTTCCGCAAAGAAAAAGGAATCGTCTATGAAAAGATGGAGAAGGGAGGGCGTACGCTTGTCGCTCTTGTTGCAACTGGCTTTTTTGCAAACGGCGTTTTTACAAACGGCGTTTGTTTTTGGACAGGAAGCTCCGCCTGATTCCGGCGCGTCTCCGGCGGCCGCGTCGGGGAAACAAATCTCGCTGGAAGAAGCTACGGCTTTGGCGGTCAAAAACAACCTGAACCTGCAATCTTCCTCGGTGAATCTGGACACCAAGAAGCGGAAACAGGACACCGCGTGGAACGTGTTTATCCCCAGCGTAGACCTGCGCGGAACGCTAGGACGGCAGAACACCGGAACAACGGCGAGTGGTTTTGCTCCTTCCGGGTACTTTACCCCTGGAAAAAATCAAAATGGAGATACAGGTGTGGTTCTCGGCGTAGCGCCGTATTCTATGGAGATCGATCCCATGTGGATCATTCAGGGCAACCTGTCATTGTCCCTCCAATTGAATGTTTCGGTGTTTGAAGGCATGAAAAACACCAGGCTGGATTACGAGAGCGGACTGCTCACCTACGCAAAAGCGAAGGCGCAGTTGGAGCGGGACGTACGAAAGGCGTATTACAACCTGCTCCTTTTGCAGGAAAATATTACGCTTAAAAGAGAGGGCTACGCCGCGGCGGAGCGACAGGAAGCTACGGCGCGGGCGAATTACCGCGCCGGGCTTGCGCCTGAGTTGAGTCTTTTGCAGGCGCAGGTCGCCAAAGAAAACTTAAAGCCGGAAATCGACGAGCTTGAAAACAATTACAGGATGTTGCTTGCGAATTTCGCCATGTATTTGGGAATGCCCTATGACACCGCGTTTGAACTTGAGCCGCTGGACATATCGGTTGATTTTATTGACATAGATATAAAAAACCTTGTCAATCAGGCGGCGAACAACAAACTGGACATATTGGAAATCAAACAGCAGATACGGCTGCTGGAGAGCACGCGCAAGAAAACATTTTACCAAATATACACGCCGACTCTTTCCCTGTCGTGGAACATGGATCCAACGTGGCATGGCGATCTTTTCGACAACCCCAAGTTCGAGTCGAACATTTGGAAAGCTCAGTCTTCCGGCATGTTCAGCTTTACTCTGGCGTTCCGTCTAAACGGCTTCCTTCCTTGGGGGGCCGAAAAGCAAGGGTTGATGGACATTGACAATGGCGTCAAAACCGCCAATATAGGCCTCGCCCAAGCTATACAAGGTACCGAAATGGAAATATACAATATAGTCCTTTCGTTGCGAAAGGCGCAAGCCTCCATTGAAGCCTTGCAAAAGACTGTGGACTTGGCGGAACGCTCGTACCGCGCCACAGAACAGGCGTACGGAGCCGGTCTGCAAAGCCTTTTAGATGTACAAAACGCGAGGGATCAACTTAATCAGGCGCGTTTGGGACTGTTGGCCCAGCATTATACGTATATTCTGGGACTTATCGATCTTGAATATGCCACAGGGGTTCCATTTGGGACGCTGACGGGCAATGAATGAGGGATGGCATGAAAAACAAAATCATCATAATCGTGGCGGCGGCGCTGTTCACGGCAACGGCCGTATTGCTTGCGGGCTGCTCTAATGCGGAAAATAAAAATGCCGGCGCCAATGCGGCAGGCGCGTCCGCAGGCGCTGACACGCCTATAGAAAGGCCGGTTTTCGCCGTGAACACAACGACGGCTGCTCAAGGTCAAATCAGCGATTATCTCGCTCTTTCGGGCGACATTATTTCCGGTTCCACAGTGGATGTCTATTCCGATGTAGCCGGCAAAGTCACCCGCCTGTACGTTTCGGTCGGAAGCCGTGTCAGCAGAAATCAATCAATTGCCGCAGTCGATCCTTCCAAACCCGGCATGGACTATGTTCCCGGCATAGCCCGGGCGCCCATAGCGGGAACCGTGGTGGCTTTGCCCGCCCGAATCGGCATGACCGTAGCCCAATCCGTGCCGCTTGCGCGTATCGCGGCGGGCGGCGCTCTTGAGACGCGGGTGTATGTCGCGGAACGGTTTATTTCAAAAATCGCGCTGAACCAGTCCTGTGAAATCCTTTTGGACGCCTATCCGGGCGAAGTGTTTAAGGGCAGCGTCGCGGAAATAAGCCCGACTGTCGACCCCACTTCGCGCACCATGGAAGTGAAGATAAACGTCAGCAATTCCGGTTCAAGGCTGAAAGCGGGCATGTTCGCCAAAGTGCGGCTCGTCACCGAGAAAAAAGAGAATATCGTGAAGATTCCGGCTACGGCTTTGGTTTCCCGTTTTGGCGAGGATTATGTGTTTACGACAGAGACGGATCCGGAAGATCCCGCTTTCCTGATTGCGAAAAAAACCATCGTGAAGCCCGGAATTCTGGTGGACAATGTGCTTGAAGTCCAGGAAGGGCTTGCTCCAGGTCAAGATATTATCGTGAAAGGGCAGAGTATGCTGAATGACGGCTCCCGCGTCAACGTGGTTGAGCATGTCCAGCCTTTGGAAAGCGGCGAATAAGGCGCCGCATGCATTGAGGAGACATTTGTGAGTATTGCAAAGACCGTGGTCGGAAGACCAACCACCATTTTTATTATATTTGCCCTGTTTATCGGGCTTGGGCTTTTTGCCCTTGTCAATTTGCCTATTGATCTGACGCCGGAGATCAATCCTCCGTACCTTGTGCTTATGACAACCTACGCCGGCGCCGGTCCCGAAGAAGTGGAGCGTAGCGTCACGCGCCCGTTGGAAGCCGCTCTGTCAAGCGTTTCAAGCCTTGAAGAGGTGACTTCAACGTCATCGAAAGGCTCAAGCATGGTGATCATGGAGTTCACCTACGGCACCGATTTGGCTGACGCGTCAAATTCGGTGCGGGACGCTCTTGAACGGGTGCGGAACTACCTCCCGACCGGCGTGGACGCGCCCATGATCTTCAAATTCAATCCGTCTATGATCCCAATCATGGGACTCATGGTAACCGGCAACCGGACACCGGAAGAATTGAGGGAGATCGCGGAAAACACCATTGTACCGCGTATTGAACAGACTCCGGGCGTCGCCACGGCAAACGTAAGCGGTGGGCGTGAAAAGATAATCCGCGTGGAAATTCCGCAGAGCAGGCTGGAGGCTTACAATCTAACCGTCACCCAGTTGCAACAGATGATAGCGTCCCAAAACATGCAGACTGCGGCGGGAACCATTACGGATGGCGGACTTTCCTACATTTTGACCACTATGGGCGAGTACACGTCCCTTGATGAAATCCGCAATACGGTCATTTCCTATAAGGGTGGCGGCGTGGCAAACGGACAGGTTGAATTGCCCCGCAGCATATACCTGCGCGACATTGCCGATGTGTTTGAAAGCTACCGCGATGAAACGAGCGTCGTGCTGGTAAACGGCATTCCGGCGGTTCAGCTTGCTGTGCAGAAACAGAGCGGAAAAAATTCCGTGCAAACAGCGAAAACGCTACGCGAACGGCTTGTCCGCATTTCCAGGGAAATTCCCCAAGACATTCAGATTACCGAGTTGTTCAATACGACGGATCAGATTGAAAATTCCATCAATCAGGTGACATCCACCGCAGTTTCTGGCGGATTGCTCGCGATTATTATCCTTTTTATATTTTTGCGATCCATAAAACCAACGGTGATCATCGGCGTCAGCATTCCGGTGTCCATTATCGTCACCATCATGTTCATGTATTTCGCGGGTCTTACCTTGAATCTCATGACTCTCGCCGGTTTGGTGCTTGGCGTTGGCATGCTGGTGGACAACTCCATCGTCATTTTGGAGAACATCTACCATTACCGCGAAAAAGGGGCGAAACTCCATTCCGCGGCGGTGCTTGGCACATCGGAAATGCTGATCGCCATCATCGCCTCAACGCTCACCACAATTTGCGTGTTCGCGCCGCTGGTAATGTTCCAGGGTTTGCTTGAAATGGCCGGCGAAATGTTCGCGGGCCTTGTGTTTACCATTGTCATCTCCTTGACGATTTCGCTCGTTGTGGCCATGGTGTTAGTGCCGGTGCTTTCGAGCCATTATTTCCCGCTTGTCACCCGCAAGCAAAAACCTCTGCGCGGATTCCTTGCTGTTGTGGACAAAGTTTTTGACAATTTTTTCAAGGGCCTGGACAACGCCTACCGGAAGGCGGTGGACAGGGTGTTGAGATATAAAGCCATTGTTATCGTATTTCTATTACTTCTATTTGGCGGGAGCATCCTGATGATCCCGAGAATTGGCTGGCAGTTCATGCCCGAACAAGCCGCAGATTCGGTGACTATAAACGTTACGCTTCCTATGGGAACGCCTCTCGCCGAAACCGAGGCGACATTGCGGCAGTTGCAGGCCGTCGTCGAGAGAGAGGTGAAGGGCTATGACCGGCTCGTGCTTAACGCGGGTGGCGGCGGAGGCATGATGGGCGGCGGCAACAGCAATTCCGGTTCGCTCCGTATCAATTTGTTGAAATATGAAGAGCGCATTGACAACGCGGATGACATTAAGGCGAAAATACGCCGGCATTTTAGCGAATTCCCTGGGGTTGTCATCTCCTTCTCGAGCGGCGGCGGTATGATGATGGGCGGCGGAAATCCGGTTGATATTGTCATTCGATGCGATGATCTTGTAAAAGGAAAACAGATAGCCGAACAAATCTCGGAAGTTCTTGCAACTATACCGGAAGTAAGAGAGACTAACATTTCCCTTTCGGACGGACTTCCGCAAATTGAGATCGAAATCGACCGGGACAGGCTCTATTCTTTGGGTTTAAACACCTACACCGTGGGAAATGAAATAAAAGCGGCGATTGACGGACTTACCGCGACCCGCTACAAGTCCGGCGGCAACGATTACGATGTGGTCCTTATTCTTGCGGAGGCGGATCGCAACGCCTTGCCCGAATTGGATCAGATATTTGTCACCAGTCAAATTGCGGGGCGCGTGCCGCTTTCCAATTTCGCGTCCTATAGAAAAGGAACAGGCCCTCTTTCCATTAACCGTGAGAATCAGAGCCGCGTCATCCACGTTACGGCAAGCGTGACACCGGGAACCAAGCTCAATGTGCTGGAAGAAAAAGTCCGGGCGGAAATCACCCGCTCGATTCCCAATGAAGACGATGTGATTATAGAGTATGCTGGCGACAACTCGGAAATGGTGGAGATAATGCAGAAATTTCTGCTGATTGTGCTTGTGGCGATATTCTTGGTTTTCGGCGTTATGGCGAGTCTGTTTGAATCCTTCGTGGATCCGTTCATCGTCATCTTCACCATTCCGCTTTCAGTGATCGGCATTGTCGCGATTTATTTCATAACGGGTGAAATGTTCAACATTTTCACTGCGGTCGGACTGTTGGTGCTGCTCGGCGTCATCGTGAACAACGGCATTGTTCTGGTTGACTATACAAACCTCCTGCGCAAGCGGGGTTATTCTCTCCATGACGCCTGCGTTGAGGCTGCCGGCAACCGCTTGCGCCCTATTCTCATGTCAACCTTAACCACCATCATAGGCCTTATCCCTATGGCGTTCTTTCCGGGCGAAGGCTCGGAAATGGTCGGACCCATCGGCAAGACCGTGTTCGGCGGACTCACATTCGGCACGCTGATGACCCTTTTCCTTATGCCCATAATTTACGCTATTTTCAACAAGCGTTCCGATGAGCGCAGAGCGAAAGCCGCTGCCCGCCGGGAGCGCATTGCGGCGGGTCTTACCAAAAGACAGGCGAAGGCGGCGAAAGCCGCGGCTTCCGCGTATACAGGCGGCGGGCAGCGGCTGCTTGACAGTCTTGACCGAATTGATGACGGCGCGGATTTCGATGACTCCGTATTTAAAGGGGGCGCACTGTGATTCGCATTGAGATTATCGCCAATCACTCGGTTGAAGAAAACATTCTTGAAGCCTTTCAGCATGAAAAAGCCGCCGCGTATTACACCCGGTTTCCGGGGGTTTTCGGCGTCGGCGCGTCAGGCCCTCGCATGGGAGACGCCGTGTGGCCCGAAGAAAACTTTGTCATCGTAGTGTGGTGCGAGGAAGCCGAGGCGGAGCGCATTGAACGCGCTGTGGCTTCGGTAAAAAAACACTTTCCTGACGAAGGGATAAAACTCTTTAAAATGAGCGATGTCCCGCGTCAGCAGGTGGTGTATTTGCCCACGCCGATGGCGCCGCCAACGGGAACAATGGACGGCGCCATCGCCGGCGTT
>JAIRTS010000023.1 GCA_031254795.1 Treponema sp. | reverse complement strand
CAAAGCTGATAAAGTACAGAAAAAAACGTACGTTTAAATGTTTCATGCCAAAAAACTCCTTATATTCACCGCCCTAATAATCAGCGGGAAGCTTAAAAAAAACTGCGGACGTTCAGAACGTTCCTGTGTCAGGGCTGCATCCTTTCTCATCGCTACGTTATAAAGCAAGGGTTTCTCGCAAATGTCTGTTCTGAAAGACGACTCTACGGGGAGTGGAAAGCATCCGCCGGCTCGCTTATATGCTGGCGTAAGCGTTCTACTAATGATGAAGTATGATGGGGGGGGGGGGGGGTAATCTTTCCTGTGTCTCGGCTGTTTGCATAATACGATTTGTTCATTCTTATTTGTTCACGCTCCTTTTGAAAGTCTCTTTCTTTGATATAAACAATATATATTCCGGATTCAACTGGCAAGCGCAACACCTGTTTCCAAAAACTGTTAGCAACCATTGGGATTTCAAGAAATCAGGTTTTCAACCGCTTTTTCCAAAACCAGTTGAAAACTGACAAGGTTTTGAAACTAGGTGCAGTTTACTATAAAACATAAAATGGATCAAGCGCTTTGAAAGCGAAAAAAAGGGGAGTGGCGGCGGAAAAGTCCGGCGTTTGACGCGAATTTCATTCCAACACCGAATGTTTCAAGAGCGAAAAGCGATGGCATGTCAGGCTCCTTCAGTCCGTATGAACCGCCTTCCATCCATACGCTCTCTGAAAATTGGCATCAATCATCGCAATCAAGTCTTCTTTATTCATCGTTTCTTCCCGCAACCGCGCCATCTCCCCAAGTATTGCGGGCAAATTTCCCCAATGGGAAAAAGGCTCTTTTCGAAGCGGCTGGTAAGGCGCGTCAGTCTCGGAAAGAAGCCTGTCCAGAGGAAGGCGCGCGCAGGCGGAACGCGCCGTTTTATGGTTAAGTAAAATCGGCGTTCCAAAAGAAAAATAGGCATTTATCCCGCGCTGCAAAAGGTTTTGCCCGTCTTCGTATGTCCCTGAATACGAATGTAAAATAACAGAAGGGACTTTTTTGAGTCGCTTTGAATACGCAAAGACCTTGTTCGTGGCCCGCCGTAGATGCAAAACAAGGGGAAGCCCTTTTGCGACAGCCAAATCAAGGTGCGCGTTGAAAAGCTCGTCCTGAACCTTTTCGGTCATGCGGTAATCGACGCCGCCGGCGGGCTGCCTTTGCGCGTTGAAAAGGTCAAAACCAGTTTCCCCAATCGCATGCAACCTGTTTCCCGCCGCCAAGTTGTACAGCGTTTCAAGCGCGGGAGCCACTTCATCCGGCTTAACCGCAGGGAGTTGAGGATGAACCGCGAAACACAGAGCGATAGATACGCCGCTTCCTTTCATTGCGTCCCGCGCCGCAGAACGCGCAAATCGCTCGTGGAATTCAAATTCTGTTTTGTTCCACGCGCTTGTGGCGCACATTATGGCGCCTGTCGCCGCGCAGGGCAAAAAACAACGCGCTTTTCCTATTTCCGTCATACCATGGGCGCTGGAGGACATTTGTACAAGATCAAATATATGGCAATGGGCGTCTGTCAGCATTATTTCCCTCCTGACACAAATCTTTCTTCGGGATTTTCCCTAAAAAAGCCTTCAAAAACTTTCCGCATTGCGGAAAGTTCTGATTCCCGTCCCAACAGCGTCCGTATATGGTTCGCCCATTTGAAGTTGGAGCAAAAATAACTGAAAAAACGCCGCGCCCGGCTTTTGTGGAATTCGGGAGGCTGGCATTTTGCCAGCCTATCAAGAAACCGGACCGCGACCTCTTCAAGATCAAGCATGGCGGGAAGCGGAAGCCCGCGAGCCTGCGCGAATACCCAGGGTTTCTGTACTGCGAGCCTTCCTATCATAACGGCGTCGCACTCAAAAGAACGCCTGTTCATTTCTTCCGCCGACAATATATCCCCATTTCCAGCGACCGGTATTCTCAGGCGTTTTCGAAGCATGCCGATATATTCCCAACTTGCGCCCCTCTTGAATTTTTCCCGCGCAATTCGAGGATGTAAGGTGACGCGATCAACGCCCTCATTTTCAAGCCGTTTGCAAAAAGAGACAAGATAGTCAGAGTCATAGGCAAAACCGATGCGGAGTTTAACGCTTAAACGCCGTTTTGTGCGCGCCCGTACGCGGGCAATCATATCGCCGGCCTTGTCAATGGAACTCATCCACTGCACTCCGCCGCCCGTTCTGACAATAGGCGGCGCGGAACACCCCATATTGATATCAAAACCCGCGCAGTCATAGGATTCCAAAAAAGACACGGCGTTTGCAAGGTGATCCGCGTTTCCGCTGACCAATTGGTACACGAACTTTTCCGGCTCAGGGGCATTGTCCAGATACCATGACTCGTACCGTCCGCCGCTTATAAGCGCGCCTGCGCTGATCATTTCGGAGAAGCATTCATCGCAACCGCCGAAACCGGCGACAAGTTCTCGCAGCGCCCTGTGGCTTATCTCTGCCATAGGCGCAAGTAAAAACGGTTTTTCCATCATAAGAAACCAACCTCAAAAACAAAAATCAAACGACAGGCCGCGCAGGGCGCGCGCGGCGACTCATTTTATATTTTCTAAAAAAAAGCCGATATTGAAAAGGTGGTATTTTAGCGCTTGACACTGAAACATCTATACTATACAATGGCCACAGGAGAGGAGTACCGCATGATAGCAAAGAGTGATGTACCCGTTAATGAAAGAGACCCGGAAGGTCTTAAAGATAATGGAACTGCATACCGGGTTCTTGTCGTTGATGATTCCATGTTTATCGCAAAACAGCTTGGTCAAATCTTTACATCGGAAGGGTTTGAACTTGCTGGAACTGCCGCAGACGGCGCGCAGGGCGTAGAACGGTACAAAGAAATGTATCCTAATATTGATTTGGTTACCATGGATATTACTATGCCGGTTATGGACGGCGTTACCGCTTTGGAGAAAATACTTGAATTTGATAAAGATGCTGTAGTAATTATGGTAAGCGCCTTGGGAAAAGAAGACGTGGTTAAGAAATCGTTGCTTATGGGCGCTAAGAGTTATATTGTAAAACCTCTTGACCGAAAGAAAGTATTAGAGCGTGTTGTATCAATTCTAAAGCGTTAGACATTGTTTTTCTAATCAATAATTTGCCGGGGATTATCCCCCGGCATGTCTCTTTTTATAATTCCTTAGAAGGATGAGTGGTTATAGATACTATGCATGCATTTAGTATTTCTGATGATGTTTACTGTGTTCACGCGGATATTCGAACATCTGATCTTTTTGAGGGTATTTGGTCCATCAAAGATGGAGTGTCCCTTAATTCCTATGTTGTAAAAGGCGAGAAGATTGCGCTTGTCGATCTGATAAAGGATTGGAGCGAAGCGCCGAAACAGGTGGCGGAGGCTTTAACATCCATCGGTATAGATTTCACTTCCATTGACTACCTCATCTTAAACCATATTGAGCCGGATCACACGGGTTGGCTTAGAGAATTTCGCGCGTTGAATCCTCGTTGTGAAATCTTGTCCACAGACAAGGGTTGCAAGCTGATCAAATCTTTTTACAAGATAGAGGCTGGAGTGCGCGTTATTAAAGATGGCGACACGCTTGATTTGGGAAACGGACAGACGCTTGCCTTTATCGAAACGCCGAATGTTCATTGGCCCGAAACTATGTTCACGTGGCATGAGGCTTCCGGCGCGCTTTTTTCCTGCGATGCGTTTGGTTCTTTTGGCGCTCTTGGGGAGCGGGTCTTTGACGATGCGTTCACCGATGAAGAACTTGCCTTTTTTGAGAGAGAAACGCTCAGATACTATGTGAATATCGTTTCTTCATTCTCGCTCTTTGTGGAAAAAGCGATTCAAAAGGCGCGGCATTTGGCAATAAAATGCGTCGCTCCGAGTCACGGCATCGTATGGCGGAAAAATCCGCAGAAGATCATCGACCTCTACGCTACATACGCTTCATACGCGAAAGGTCCTGCGGAAAAAGAAATCGCCATTGTCTGGAGTTCCATGTACGGCAACACCAAAACGGGTCTTGACGCGGTGATACGCGGCATTGAGGCGGAAGGCGTGCCTTATGCCATTCATCGTGTGCCTGACGCAGACTCTTCCTATGTGTTGGCCGACGCGTGGAGGAGTTCCGCTCTCGTGATCGCCATGCCGACGTACGAATACGCGATGTTCCCGCCTATGGCGCACATCATCGATCTTTTCAAACGCAAACACCTGCTCGGCAAGACCGTGTTGCGCATAGGATCGTTCGGCTGGATCGGTGGCGCTAAAAAAGAATACGAAACGGCGATTGAACCTTTAAAATGGAAAAACCTTAAAAGCTATGAATGGGCGGGTTTTCCGTCTCAGGAAGACCTCGTTGTGTTGAAAGAATGCGGCAAGGAATTGGCGCGGCTCGCACGTGGCAACGCATGCGAAGCGTGAGCGAATGGCGGCGTAGACGAAAAAAATCTGTAGATTAAGCGCCACGCTTCTTCACCGCAAGCCGCTGGAATGGGCGTTATGTGGATATTTGGGGGTGCCGCCGACGGCAATGGCAGTCCGGTGTATGCCTTTCGCCTGACGCGGCGTTTCATTTAGACTTCTCCCCACAACCGTATCAGCTCTATGACAACTTTGCACGCCGCCGTCATTTCCGGCACGGACACCCATTCGAGCGTACCATGCCAGTTGCGCCCACCGGTAAAAATGTTGGGTGTGGGAATGCCCATTTCCGTAAGACGGGAGCCGTCCGTGCCGCCGCGTATCGGTTTGATGCGGACATCAACGCCGGTGCTGGAGAGAGCCTGCATGAGCATGTCAAGCGCTTCAGGGTGCTCGTCTATTTTTTCTTTCATATTGTGGTACTGATCCGTAATCTCGACGTTGACCGTACCATCCGGGAACTGGGCTTCAACCGCTTTCGCAAAGAATGCCAAACGTTCAAGCCTTTTTTTCATGGCGCCTGAATCAAAATCCCTCACCAAGACATCCAAGCGCGCTTTTTCAGTCGTTCCGTTTATTTCCGAGGCGTAAAAGTAGCCGAAATAGCCGTCGGTTGCTTCCGGACTTTCGGAACGAGGCAACATATTCACGAAATTCGCCGCCATGACCACAGCGTTCGCCATTTTTCCCCGCGCATAACCCGGATGTATGGACTTTCCCGTAAAAGTGAGCGTCGCTTCAGCGGCGTTGAAACATTCAACCTCAATCTCACCAAGCGCGCCTCCGTCAAGCGTGTAACACACCGCCGCCCTGCTTTTTCCATAAGGAAAATCCGGCAGTCCCTTGCCGGTTTCCTCATCAGGCGAAAAGATGATTTCCACGTCTCCATGCGCTATTTCAGGACGCTGAATCAGCCACTCCACCGCGCTCATTATTTCCGCAATGCCGGCCTTGTCGTCCGCGCCGAGCAGAGTTGTACCGTCCGTGTGAATGATGGACTTGCCTTTCTGCGCGGCAAGATCGGGATCAAGCGCCGGATCGAGGCGGAGGTTGCCGGCGAGATATATGACGCCGCCGTCGTAGTTTTTTACAAGATGAGGTTTCACATCCTTGCCGGACACTTCGTCCGATGTGTCGAGATGAGCCAAAAAGCCCACGCGCGGGACGTTTTCCTTTCCCGCGCTTGCCGGAAGACGCGCGATCACGTAACACGAATCGGTGAGGCTTACGTCTTTAACGCCGAGCGTTTGCAGTTCCTCTGCAAGCAGCTTCGCCAAATCCCATTGACCCGGGGTAGACGGCGTTTTCTCAACATGCCGGCAACTCGTCGTCCATACCTGAACATACCGGAGAAAGCGGGAAACAATGGAAGCGGTGATGTTTTTTTCATCTACTTCTTTAAAACGCATGGCATTAGTATAAGCGACTGGGAGAAATGTGTAAAGGAGACGAAGCGCGCGTTTTCCAATTGTCCAGGCGTTTGGCACAGCCCTGCGCTTGCTTGAAGAGCTTCATCATCCCCTATACTTTTTCCCCCAGATATGCTATCTTTTATGTCATGATTCTACAAGGCTCCGTCTTTTCTGAAACGCTTAACATGAGCATTGGTTTAAGCGTCTTTTTCCCGGAAAAATTACAGAACCGGAACGCCTGCCGTACGGTGTACCTTTTGCATGGCTTGCATGGCGACAACGGGACATGGCTCTATAACACCATGCTTCCGATGATCGCCAAAAACGCGGAGTGCGTGTTCATTATGCCGGAAGTTGGGAGGAGTTTTTACGCCGATATGAAGCATGGCTACCGTTATTTCACCTATATAAGCGAGGAACTTCCCGAAATATGCAAAAAAAACTTCAATATTTCCACAAAACGGGAAGACACCGCCGTTATAGGCTGTTCAATGGGCGGATATGGCGCCCTGAAATTCGCGCTCTCAAAGCCTGAGCGCTATGGTTTTTGCGGAGCTATTTCTCCAGCGTGTTTATTCTTAAACGAGATACTATACAACCTGCGTAAAGAGTGGGAGCGGTACAGCCAGACCGGATACGAAGCGGCGTCCGTTATCCGCGATTTCAAAGCGATCTTCGGAGACGATTTTCAATATGACAGCGGCGATGTTATACTGGAGCTTGTAAAAAACGTAGAGAACGCGCCGGAAAAGCCGAAAATCTATCTGACGTGTGGAACTGAAGACGATTTATTGGCGGACAACCGGCGTTTCGCCGAAGAAATGAAGCGGATGGCGTTTGACTGCACGTATGAAGAATGGACGGGCGCGCATGACTGGAAATTTTTCAACGAAGCGCTTGCAAAAGCGATTCAGATGTGGAATGAACGGGCGTAAAAGCGATTTTTATAGCAGGAGCCGCGTCTCATACCACGACTTCTCATGCCTCCATCGGAAATATTTGACCGGATTTATATAACGGGCAGGCTTGCTCAACTATCAGGTTTAAAACCACCTGAGTTTTGGAGCCGCTTCTTTTATAAAGAGAGAATAATATAAATGGAGGAGAATAATATATGAATTCGAAGGTCTATTTCACGGATTTGCGGTGTGGAATTGGAGACAGCCTGCTTGCAAAATTGGAAAGAATTATCATCAAAGCGGGTGTTGAGCGGATCGATTTCAGCAATAAATACGTCGCCGTTAAAATACACTTTGGCGAACCCGGCAATCTGGCGTTCCTGCGCCCGAATTGGGCGAAGGTTGTCGTTGATAAAATCAAGTCTTTAGGCGGACGCCCTTTCCTGACCGACTGTAACACGTTGTACGTGGGCAGACGAAACAACGCGCTCCTTCACCTTGACGCGGCCACTGAAAACGGTTTCAACCCTTTGACAACAGGGTGCCAGAACATCATCGCGGACGGCTTAAAAGGCACAGACGATGTGGAAGTTCCGGTGGATGGCGGCGTTTACTGTAAGACCGCCAAAATTGGGCGGGCCGTTATGGACGCAGATATTGTCATTTCCCTCAATCACTTCAAGGGGCATGAGGGCGCGGGTTTCGGCGGGGCGCTTAAAAACCTCGGCATGGGTTGCGGAAGCCGCGCCGGCAAGATGATCATGCACAACGACGGCAAACCGCAGGTCAATCAAAACGTTTGCGCTGGTTGCAAAATGTGTGCCAAATACTGCAACGAAAAGGCAATATCTTTCAATGAGACCAAAAAAGCGAACATCGATCATGGCAAATGCGTAGGTTGCGGGCGGTGTATTGGCGTATGCAATTTTGACGCCATATCGAATTCCTCAGAGTCCCCATCGGTGAAGCTCGGCGCAAAAATCGCGGAATACGCAAAAGCCGTTGTTGACGGACGCCCCAACTTCCACATCAATATCGTGAATCAAGTTTCGCCCTACTGTGACTGTCACGGTGAAAATGACGCGGCGATCATTCCTGACATTGGCATTTTCGCTAGTTTCGATCCGGTCGCGCTTGACAAAGCCTGTATCGACGCGGTGAACGCCGCCCCGGAAATTCACTCCAGCGTTTTGCGCGAGCGGGAACACGCTTATAAAGACGTGAACGGCAATGACGATCATTTCACCAATGTTCACCCTTCAACGGATTGGCGCGGTCAGATAAGCCACGCTGAAAAAATAGGGCTTGGCAGCGGTTCTTATGAACTCATCACCGTAAAATAGGTGACTTTGTCACTCATATTCAGGCGGCGGAAACGGACGCCACCCTGAAACCAAAACCGTTCGGGAGGTTAAGCCTCCGTTAGACAAACTAACTGGCATTGTCACTGCTCCCGTTGTTTTTCCGGCGTGGACGCTGGCTGGCGGTGAGAGCAATGGACAAGCCGTTTCTGCTCTATCCTATCACGGCTTTCAATGATGTAATCCGGCATGGAAAGACAGGCGTGTTGGGAAAACATGCCTCCGCCAGTCTGTATCGCATTTTCTGGGTGTTGCTTACGGGCTTTTCCCGGCGGCAATGCTTGGACATCTCGACCGGACGCTCAAAACGGCTCAACGCGGTTGTTTCGCCGTTCATTTATATCGCGCATCCTTTGTCCCAAATCATTTTTCAGACAAGGATATCCTCGCCGCGTGTGACGTATCGGCGCGTATGAATGAGAACTGCGTCACTACGGCGCGATCAATGGGCGCAAACCGGGCGGCGAATTTCTTTCGTCGCCGAAACGGGAATCGGTTGCTCCCATTGTCGACGCGTGGACACGGATGACGTATACGGAAATGTTAGACACAATACCCGCAACTGGTTGACAAATTTAAAAATAAATGTTACAAGGGCATTAGAGTAAAATTATGGAAGAAAATGCATTACATTTTGACACTCATTCTGGAATATATAGTGATGTACGTCCCGGTTACCCAAATGAAGTTTATGAAACAATATCAAAATATAAATTGTTCAATAAAAACTCAAATATCCTTGAAATTGGCTCAGGAAATGGCATAGCATCCCAGGAAATATATAATAAATGGCAGCCAAAACTGACTCTGATAGAACCAGGAAATAATTTACACAATTTGTTAAAAGACAGATTTAATAAAAACGGCGGTATAAAAATATACAATACATCATTTGAAGAATATAATAATGAAGCGGTATTTGACGCAATATTTTCAGCGACGGCGTTTCATTGGTGTGACATAAAAACAAAATATAAAAAAGTCCATGCATTGTTAAAAAACGATGGAATATTAATATTGTATTGGAACAATTATGGAATAGAAGATGAAGAAACATACAAAGAAATTCAAAACATATATGTAAAATATGGGAAAGGAAGAAAGGACGGGAAAAGTGTTTGCGAGATGCAAATGGAGCAGATAGAAAACAGGAAAAGAGAAATAGAAGAAAGTGGATGTTTCGAAATATTGGAACATAAAATAATAAAAACAGTAAAAGAATATGATGGAAATGATTATATAAAATTAATCAAAACATTTTCGGATCATGGGAAACTGAATGATAAATTCTTTAGCGAAATAAACGCAATAATAAAAAATGAAAACGAGATAAAAGTACGAATAGTAGTAAATTTAGAAATAGCAAGAAAAATATAAAAAGCGGGAGTTGCGCATAACGGGACTATATGCGTTCCGCGCCCTTCGGGTGCTCCGTGTGTACAGGGATAGAAATTACCCGACACTCGCCTCCGAATGCCGAATAAATTATACTGCCTGAACCTCCTCATTTTCAAGGTTGGGAATGTCTTCGACGAAGACCGTGCGGGGGGTTC
>JAIRTS010000227.1 GCA_031254795.1 Treponema sp. | reverse complement strand
ATTGCCGGGGCCATTGTCACACAAGAACTGCGCTCTGCCGCCCTGGAACGGGGTTTCTATGTGATAGAACAATCCGGGGACACCGTAAAGATAGAACCGCCCCAGGACTTTGAACCGCGGATCTGGTAGCGGCAGGCGGAACGGGCGTGGGAGACTGCATCGCCCAACCTTCTTTCTAAAAGACTCTGTCCCCAAAACGCCGGCGTATGGCTTCCCGGTCCGCAAAGGAAAGGCGGGCGCAACCGGAAAATGCCCTATCCCCGATGGAGGCCACGCCGGCAGGGATGCTGACGGAAGTCAGGCTGTCGCACTCATAAAATGCCCTATCCCCGATGGAGGTCACGCCAACAGGGATGTTGACGGAAGTCAGGCTGACGCACCAGCAAAATGCCCAATTCCCAATGGTGGTCACACCGGCAGGGATTGTATATGTACTATCCCTTCTGCCTGAGGGATAAACTACCAAGGTTATACCATCTTTGCTGAAGACTATGCCATTGACACTGTGATACTGCTTATTACCAGTGTCAACCACGATGGCACTGAGGTTGTTGCAAAAGGAAAATGCATCCTCTCCAATGGAGGTTACACCGGCGGGGATGTTGACAGAAGTCAGGCTATCGCAATAGGAAAATGCTCCATCCCCGATAGAGCCGACCGGAATGCCGTCTATGCTGGCGGGAATGTTCACCCTCGATGCTTGGCCCTTGTACTTGACGATGGCGAGGAAATCCCCTTCCAAGGCAAGATCAAAATAACTCGCAACTGGAGGGGGCCGATGCTGCCACTCCTGCACCAGCCGCTCCTGGTCGCTAAAAAAGCCGGCATCCTGGAACCCAGTCTCAGTCCCTTTTTCGATCTTGGCCTCGTTCCCGGTTGAGACACAGGCGGAAAGGACGATCATCGTCCCAATAGCCGCCGCTTTTCTAATCAACAACCCCGCCCTAATGGGACGGGGTATGTTGGTTCTGATAGGTATGGATTGTATGCGGGATCCAATACCCTTGAACCGAAAGCGGATGCCGCTATTGAAACCGCCCTAAAGGACGGGGTATTGGACTCGCCTGCGAATAAAAGAGGAGGGGTTTTTATCCGCGTGGTTTTGCCGGGCATACCCGGCAAATACGAAGTCGGGCGCGTATTTCAGGCCGCAATGCCCTCCGCCATAACCTCGGCCGGGCGGCGGATGCCCCCGGAACCGGCTGGCGTTTCAAGCCGGTCTGCGGGAATCGCGTGTAAGCCATGGAAAAGCCCGGCAAGGGCGCTTTGCGAAGTTCCGGGCTATGTCAGCCGGGGAAAAGCCGCGGGAGAGGGAAGACGCCAGACGCAGAGCGAGCGGGGTATCGTCAGACCAGGCGCCGGGCGGCTGGTTGTGGGCGCCGCAACCGGACATCCCCTTGCGATGAAAGCCGCCGCGAGGCCGGAATTCCCGGGGACGCCAGGCGCGTCGCCTGCGGCAAGGCCGGGGAGCGGGGAAGACGCCGCCGCTTTCCGGTCCGTCAGGCTGTTCATACGGTTGATCCGTAGTATTCACATTCAGCGCCGTCCCAATAGACATCATCAGGTTTTGTTTCAGGGTCTTCAAAAATATCACACGTATCGGTATTTGCCCGGTCTAATTTAAATCCGTTATATTCAGTCGGTCTGAATATACAGCTTTCGCAAGCCCTGGATTCGGCTGTACTGTATGCCACATCCCGCTTTCCCGGCGGGGGCTTTTTTCTCAATCCCGGTTACTCTGAAAGCCGTTCCCCCGCCGGACAATCGTTTCGTCTTCATAACCAAAAACGGTCCGCTTTGTTACGCCGTTCCAGTTCAGGCCATTTCCGCGCCCATAATTGCTAAAAGGTTCGGCATACATCATTTTCGTTCCTTTGAGGCAGTAAATATTAAAAATGCGCCCACTGACCCCTTTTCCCTTCGCGCTCCCGCAAGAAACAAATGCCGGGTCTATAACTTTTGTTTTTAATAGCTCCTGTTGCAATCGATCCGGCGTCCATGTATGCAGACCATTCTCCGGTATTCCCACACCCTGGTCGAGCCGTCCGTATAGGTTCCGGCGACCACGAGCCCGGTCAAGTCATGTGGCGCCGACCGTGTATTCGGTCTTTGCGGGCCGGCTTGTCGCCGCTATGCTCCGCAAGACCCCCTCCTCTCGCGGGGGTTCATCGGAACAGCTAACAGCCGTCCCGATAAGCATGGTTACGAAAAGCGCGGTCAACGCGCATCTGCTTACGCTGTGTCTCATTCGTTCCTCCTTTTTCTCCGGCGCTTTCAGGATGTCAGACACTTTCATTCAGAGACTCCACAATACTATGACGTCATAAAACGGTCAAAATGGGAGAGGCGCGGCGCCAGACACCCCCGCCTTGGATTGCTTCGCCCCTTTCGGGGCTCGCAATGACTGGCGAAGGCTGCGGCGCTGTCCTCGTCTTGTACAACCGGTGTCATTGCGAGGGGCGAAGCGCCGAAGCAATCCATTGCCGGGCGTCCCCGGCGCTGGATTGCTTCGCAGACAAAGCCTGTTCCAAGGCGCGGCTCGATCCTTCCCGTACGCGAGGCTCGCGTACGCTCGTACACGCGGCTCGATCCTTCTCGTACGCGAGGCTCGCGTACGCTCGTACGCGCGGCTCGATCCTTCCCGTACGCGAGGCTCGAGTACGTTCGTACGCGCGGCTCGATCCTTCCCGTACGCGAGTCGCGCGTACGCTCGTACACGCGGCTCGATCCTTCCTGTACGCGAGACTCGCGTACGCCCGCTTTTCACAGCGCCGGACACTTTCGGCGGCGCCGTTTTCAAAAAGCCTGAAAAGCACAGAATTTGGCCGATTTATGCCAAAACGGAAGCGGCAGGGGGAAGCCTTGTTGGTACGCAGCCTGCCACGAAAACGACAAGGCGATATGGGGCCGCGGCCTCCGGTGGAAGAGGCGTTCATTGGGTGAGGCGTCGCGCAAGGCGGAGAGAAATATTCGACGGTTCGCCCGTTTCTATCTTCACTCCTTAAAAAAAACAGTCGCGCTTTTCCGCCTTTGTTTTTCCCCCGCGCGCCCAAAAGACCGGCGCGGCGACCGCTTGGGCGTCTTCAACCCCTAACTCCGCCCAAATTTGCCCGCTCCGTGCGATTTTTCACATAATCCCTTGTATTATAGTGATTCATGTGAACCATCATGACAAAATGGAGCATGCCTGATTGGGGAGGTTATATCATGCCGCCACCTCGCGTCATCAAGATGAGCAAGGTGGCGTACAAGCGCTACAAGGAACGGTGTGACTGCGAAAATATAAGACACTCCCACTTGATATAAACCGCGTCCTCATCTATGATATAAAAATGAAAAATCACTGTACATTAGTGGCGTTGCATCTGTTTTTCGTCATTTTCGTGGCGCAAGCGCAGGAGGAGGCGCCTCCCCATGTGGATAATCCGGCGGATCTGGTTGGACTGACGCTGGAAGAGCTTTGCTCCAAATTCGGGCTCCCGCGGAGGGTGTACGCCGTTCGGGGGCAAGCGTCGTGGCAGGACGATGTGGTCTTTGTGTATCCCGATATGGACTGCTATATATTCGAAGATCATGTGTGGCAGGTCGGCGTACAGGCGGCGCGTGGCGTGAGGACAGGAGACCAGCGCGCGCATATAAAAGAAATTCTGGGAGGGGAAACCTATGATTTTGACGACGGCCTGCTTTTCAAGCTGCCTTCCGGATCATGGGAAATGATGATGAGAATTAACTTTGACGCGTCGGGGAAAGCGCGGGCTATTTTTATTTATCGTTCGGATATGTGAGGCGTATTATGGCGAAAATCTGTCTCTGCTTGACCGGCAAAACGCTGGAACGGGATTTGCAGATACTGAAGAAATACCGGCGTTACATCGACATGGTGGAGCTGCGGGTGGATTGCCTTACGCCTGACGAACGGTTCTTTATCAGAAAGTTCCCTGAAATGGCCGGATTGCCGTCCATTTTGACCATCCGCCGCAACATAGACGGCGGCATGTTTTCTGAGGGCGAATGGTCCAGGATCGGCCTGCTTTCAAGAGGCTTGGCTTTCGCCGAAGCGGATCGCAGGCATAATTTCGCCTATATTGATCTTGAAGATGACCTGGACATACCGGGAATTGAGGAGGCTGCCCGCACCTTTGGGACGCGGATCATCCGTTCGTATCACAACATAAATGGTTTGGGCGTCAATCTGGTGGATAAAATTCAACGCATGCGGCGAGTTGGGGATGAAATCGTCAAACTCGCGGTAACGCCCCATTCGCTGGAAGAAGTTCACGCTGTTATGATGGCCTCGCGGCAAACAATGGATATAGACAAAATACTCATCTGTATGGGCGATTTTGGCCTTTGCTCCCGCATCTTGGCGGATAAATTCGGGTCCCAAATAACGTTTACCTCGGTGAAAGGCGAGCATGGCATGCCGAAAGCCGCTCCCGGCCAGTTCGATCCCGTAACGCTGGTGGACTTTTACCGTTTCAGAAGCATTGATGAGAATACCCGCGTCTTTGGCATTACGGGGTACCCGCTCAAGACGACGTTTAGCCCTGCTTTTTTTAACGCCGTTTTCAACCTTGAAAAAACCAACGCGGTGTATATGGCTTTTCCCTCGGTGTCCGCGGTGTCGTTCATACAG
Source organism: Treponema sp. (assembly GCA_031254795.1). GTDB lineage: Bacteria > Spirochaetota > Spirochaetia > Treponematales > Breznakiellaceae > JAIRKH01. The sequence continues at coordinate 2,195 of JAIRTS010000227.1, read as the reverse complement.
TTTGCGCGCGATCTGGGGCTTTCGGGCGCGTCGGTGACCATTCCCCATAAAGAGGCGATAGTCTCCTTCTTGGCGGAAAAGTCTCCGACCGTGCGCTCTGTCGGCGCGTGCAACACTATTGTACGAAATGAAGACGACACATGGAAGGGATTCAACACCGATATGCAGGGGTTTTCGGATTCCCTTTTGCATTTTATCGGGAAAAAGAATTTCAGCGGCAGGAAAATCAGCATTATCGGAGCCGGGGGAGTGGCGCGCGCCATTGCGGCGGAAATTTTTCATTTAAAAGGCAAGGCGCTTGTCCTGAACAGGACGCTTTTACGGGCGCGTGAGTTGGCCGAATCGTTCGGCTTTCGCTGGGGCGGGCTTGACACCGCGGGCATTGCGCTCATCGACAAATACAACGACATCATTATCCAGACAACCTCGGTGGGTATGGAGCCTGGCGCCAACGCGGATCCGCTTGATCTCTACAAATTTTCGGGGAAAGAGGTTGTCATGGACGTGATCTACAAGCCGGCGGAGACGGCGCTGCTTAGGCGGGCTTCCAGCGCGGGTTGCCGTACCTTGAATGGGTATGATATGTTTGTCAGGCAGGCGCAAGCCCAGTACAAACTTTTTATGGGCAAAGAAGTTCCGGCGGACTTAATGTCCAGGATTGAATTATAGGAGGTTCGTGTGGATCAGAAAACTTTGAAGGAAAACGCGGGAAAAGCCGCTGTCGACGCTCTTGTACGGAGCGGCATGAAGCTGGGGCTTGGCACCGGTTCCACCGCAATAACCGCGGTGCGGCATATAGGCAGTTTGATGAAACAAGGCGCGCTGAAAGACATCAAGGTTATAGCCACGAGTTTTCAGACCGAGCTTGAGTGCGAAAAATGGCGCATTCCCCTGTATTCGCTGAATTCTTTCGAAATAAACGGCAGTCTCGATCTCGCCATTGACGGCGCGGATCAGATCGACCGCGATCATTTTTGCGTAAAAGGAGGTGGCGGAGCCTTGCTTCTTGAGAAGATCGTGGCTTACTCATCGAAAACCTATGCCATTGCGCTTGATGAGACAAAGGTCGTTGACATGCTGGGCGTGACCTTTCCGGTGGCGGTGGAAATTGCTCCGGAAGCGAGGGTGTTTGTGTGCGCGGAGCTTGCCAAACTGGGCGCGGAATGCGTTCTGCGCGACGCGGCGCGGAAGGCGGGTCCCGTTGTCACGGATAACGGCAACTTTCTTGTGGATGTCACCTTTAAGGACGCGCCCGGACGCATTTACCCCGCGCTTTTGGAAGAGCAGATCAACCATATACCGGGCGTTATTGAGAACGGCTTTTTCACCAAAAAAGGACCTCATGTATTTGTCGCGCGGGCGGACGGCGCCGTGGACGTATGGGATTAGGAACCATGCGAAAACAACATGTTCCATATTTTATTTTTATCGCTCGCGCAATAATGAAGCGACATGACCATGCGGTCATTTTGTTTCCGCGCGGATACTTGGAAGGTTTATATGGTGGACAGGCATATCAACTTCATTGAACTGGAAAAAGCCTGCGCAAAACCGGGTTGCCCGCTATGCACAATAATCAGCGAAAGGGCGGAACGCTACATTGACGGCATGCTCTTTGAGCATGTTTCCGACAGAGTTTTCAGGAAAGAATTTCGGGATGCCGGCGGCTTTTGTTCTTTTCATTCGCAAAAACTCGATTCGTTCCGCGACGGACTGGCTGTCGCGATCCTGAGCCGCGACATCCTTGAGGACAGAATCGCCGCTTTTAACAGACGGAAGCCGTGGAAACCCAGGGGAACATGTCCGGTATGCGTTGAGCGCGAGCGCATTGAGAAAGAGTACCTCTCCTTTCTGATTCAGGCGGACGGCGGAGAGAACGGGAACGCGGTGCGGGAGTTTTTTACCGCTTCAGAAGGTTTCTGCGCCCCTCATTATGCGAAACTGCTTGAAATCTCAAGAGTTGTTCCCAAATGGATATCCACATTCCATGAAAACAAGTTTGAAGAGCTTATGCGGAGAACCAGCCAATTCATTGAGCTGTCCGCGTATGGGAGAGGCGCCGAATTTGCGCGGCTTTCAGAAGAAGACAAACTGGTGTGGAAAGAAATCGCGAGGAATTTACGGGGCGGCGATTGAGAATTGTTTGTCTGTTGCTGTCCGCCCTGATTTTTTCCGGTTGCGTCAAGGCGGAGCGG
>JAIRTS010000156.1 GCA_031254795.1 Treponema sp. | reverse complement strand
CGGATGCCGCTATTGAAACCGCCCTAAAGGGCGGGGTATTGGACCCGCCTGCGAATAACGCGGCTTTTGTCAATATCTCTGAAATGGACGAGTTCCCGCTTGCAGTATCCCACGTCTCTTCATTGTTTTGCGGCGAAGCTTTATCATTATCTCGATTATTTTTCAGTCCTGTTTAAGCGGGAAACCGGCGAACCCGTGCCGCCTTGTCAAAAGACGCATACGGCTCGCCGGCATATTATTGCGGGACACCGCGTCGCGCATTCAGGAGGCCGCCGAACAGCGCGGCTTTCTGGATATAAACTATTTCAACCGTCTTTTCAAGCGTCATTACGGCAAAACTCCGCGCGATTTTCGCCGTGAATTGCACAAGCCCCGAAGCTGACAGAATATCTCGAATTCCGGCTCCTTTTCGATAATGTTCCTGAATTCGCGCGTTTGACACGCACGTCAAGCGCGCCGTCCCGCTCACTCCGCCTTTTTCGCCCGCATTCCCCACGCTTTTAACCGGGCTTCCGCTCGCGCCAGGCTGATCTTCGCCCTGTCAACCTCAAACGTAAACCCGCCGCCGTTGTGTATAGCGTCTTCAGCGCGTCTTTTTTCTTCAACAGCGCGATCATAGTCTATCTCTTCGGGCAATTCAGCCGCGTCAACGAGCAAAACCGACTTGTGACCCTTCACTTCAAGGATTCCCTCGGTGGCGCAGGCGGACTGCCACACGCCTTTTTTGTCTTTTATTTTGACAATGCCCGCCTGCGTGGGAGCGGTGAAGAACGTATGCCCCGCGTACACTCCGATCTCGCCGTCAACGAGCGACACGACGATGCATTCCACCGCATCCGAATAAAACCTGCGATAGGGAGTGTGAATTTCAAACGGGAATAACGCCGCCATTATTGCGCCCTGTTTATGACGTCTTCTATGGCGCCCGCCATGAAGAACGCCTGCTCCGGCAGCGCGTCGCACTCGCCGTCAAGGATTTGCTTGAAGCCGCGGATGGTTTCCTTGAGCGGCACGTAGCGGCCCGGAATGCCGGTGAACTTCTCGCCCACAAAGAAGGGCTGGCTGAAAAAGCGCTGCACCTTGCGGGCGCGGGAGACGATGAGTTTGTCCTCAGCGGAAAGCTCGTCCATGCCCAGAATGGCGATGATGTCCTGCAATTCCTTGTACCGTTGCAAGATCTGCTGAACACGCCGCGCCGTGTCGTAATGCTCGTCGCCCACAGTCAGCGGCTCCAGTATGCGGGAGGTTGAGGCGAGCGGATCGACCGCCGGATAGATGCCCAGTTCGACGATGTTCCGCGAAAGCACGGTGGTGGCGTCAAGGTGGGCGAAAGTGGTCGCGGGCGCCGGATCCGTGAGGTCATCGGCGGGTACGTACACCGCCTGGACGCTGGTGATGGACCCGCGGGAGGTGCTGGCGATGCGCTCCTGCAACGCGCCCATCTCGTTGGCGAGGGTGGGTTGATAGCCCACCGCGCTTGGTATGCGCCCCAACAGGGCGGAAACCTCGGCGCCCGCCTGAATGAAGCGGAAAATATTGTCGATGAAGAGCAGCACGTCCTGCCCGCCCTGATCGCGGAAATGCTCCGCCATGGTAAGCCCCGCAAGCGCCACGCGCATACGCGCGCCGGGCGGCTCATTCATCTGGCCGAACACAAGGGCGGTTTTGGCGGCCACCCCAGAATCGTTCATATCTTTCCACAGATCGGCGCCTTCGCGGGAACGCTCGCCCACGCCGGAGAACACCGAATACCCGGAGTGTTCGGTGGCTATGTTCCGTATCAGTTCCATGATGACGACGGTTTTGCCTACGCCCGCGCCGCCGAACAGCCCGATTTTGCCGCCTTTCGCGTAGGGGGCGATCAGGTCTATCACCTTGACGCCGGTTTCAAGAATCTCGGTCGCCGGCTTCTGTTCCTCAAAACAGGGCGCGGCGCGGTGTATCGAAGCGTACTCTTTAGCGGAAAAAGCCCCTTTGTCATCAATAGGCGCGCCGGTTACGTTGAACATCCGTCCAAGCACGTCGTCTCCGACCGGCACGCTTATGGGTCCGCCTGAGTCTTCAACTTCAAGCCCGCGGGCAAGCCCTTCAGTCGCGGACATCGCCACGCAACGCGCGCGGTTGTCGCCGATGTGTTGCAACACTTCCAGTGTCATCTTCCGCCCCGCGACCGCGACTTCCAGCGCGTTCAGGAGCGCCGGAACTTCTCCCTGTTCAAAACGCACGTCAACCACCGGTCCCATAACCTGTGTAATGTGTCCTTTATGTGCCATACTATTTCCTTTGCGCTTTTCCCAAAACTGCCGCTCCGCGCGTTTTGGGAAAGACTCTTTTTTCTTTCACGTTAAAGCGCTCGATCCGCCGGTGATTTCCGCCATTTCCTGGGTGACGGCGGCCTGCCGCGCCCTGTTGTAGAATAGTTGTAGTTTGGCAAGCATGTTTTCCGCGTTTTTGGACGCCTCGTCCATCGCCGCCATGCGGGCGTTCTGCTCGCCGGCGTAAGATTCAACGAGCGCGCCGTACACGATTCCCTTCAAATAAATGGGAATCAACGCTTCAAACACCGCCGCTTCCGAGGGGATAAACTCAAATTGAAGCTCCACCCGTTTCTCCCCGCCGGTTTTCATAATTTCTTCCTGCATTTTTTCAGCGGAAAGGGGAAGCGCCTGCAAAATTTCAGGCTGCAGCCTCACCGCGCTGTACATGTAGGTATACACGATATGAACGCTGTCAAACGCGCCCCACAAGTACTGCGAAATCAGATAATCCGCGATCACCTTCGCGTCGTCAAGGGTGGGAAGTCGGGACTTAAACGAGAAACTCTCCAAAACAGGATATTTTGAATTGCTGAAGAACCGCTGGGCAATGGTTCCAATGGTGATGAGAACAGGATTGTCAAGGTTGTCGCACAGCGCGTTCACCTGTTTGAATATATTGGCGTTAAACCCGCCGGCAAGCCCCTTGTCGCTTGATATAACCGCTACGGCAGCGCGGGAGCACGAGTCTTTCTTTCTGCCAAAAAATTCGTTGGCCGAGATGTCGGCGCAGGAGACAATATCGAACATGGACTTCCGAATTCGGGTGAAATACGGCTTGGTGTCCTCAAGCATACGTCTTCCCTTCCTCAGTTTTGATGTTGAGATAAGGTTCATTGCTCTGGTAACCTGCAAGGTTTGGCGAATCGCCCGCATTCGCAGACGCACATCACGTAAATTTGCCATGCGTCAGCCTTTTTTTTGAGAATCTTTGAAATTCTCTATCGCCGAGCGCAAATCCTGTTCAACGTCTATGATCAGGGCGCCGGTTTCCGCTATAGTCTCAAGCAGGGCCGCGTCGTGATCCCTGATGAACGCCACGCACTCTTTTATGAAGGACGCCACCTTGTCAACCGGCACGTCCATAAGATAGCCGTTGACCGAGAGGTAGAGCGCGGCGACCTGCTCCTCAACGCGCCACGGCGTGAACTGGGGCTGTTTCAACGCTTCCATGAGACGCTCGCCCTGGGCGAGTTTGTCCTGCGTAGCCTTGTCAAGATCGCTGCCGAACTGGGCGAAGGACGCCATCTCGCGGTACTGGGCGAGATCCAGCCGGAGGCGTCCGGCCACTCTGCGGATCGCCTTGGTTTGAGCGGACCCGCCGACCCGGCTTACGGAAAGCCCCACGTCAATCGCTGGTCTGAAGCCCTCGTTGAATTGCTCGGAATCAAGAAATATCTGTCCGTCCGTAATGGAAATGACATTGGTTGGTATATAGGAAGAAATGTCGCCCGCCTGCGTCTCAACGATGGGGAGCGCGGTTATGGAGCCTCCGCCCTTTTCCCTGGAGAGCTTCGCGGCCCGTTCAAGCAGACGGGAGTGCAGGTAAAACACATCGCCCGGAAAGGCCTCGCGCCCAGGCGGGCGGCGGAGCAGCAAAGATATGGTGCGGTAGGCCACCGCGTGTTTGGAAAGATCGTCATAGACCACGAGAACATCTTTGCCCCGCCGCATGAAGTGTTCGGCCATTGCAACCGCGGAGTAAGGCGCGAGGTACTGCAACGCGGCTGAATCCGAAGCGGACGCAAGGACAACAAAAGTGTAATCAAGCGCGCCGAATTTTTCAAGGTTTTTTATGATCGCGGCGACCGATGAGGATTTTTGCCCGATGGCGCAGTACACGCAATATACGTCCTTGCCTTTCTGGTTTATGATGGCGTCGATGGCAATCGCCGTTTTTCCGGTCTGCCGGTCTCCGATGATAAGCTCGCGCTGCCCTTTTCCAATGGGAATCATGGCGTCAATGGAAAGTATGCCGGTCTGGAGCGGCGTGTCAACCGGTCCGCGGTCGATAACCGACGGCGCGGGCGATTCAACGGACAACCATTCTTCCGCGACAAGAGAGCCCTTGCCGTCGACCGGCTCGCCGAGCGGGTTGACCACTCTGCCTATGAGGGAAAGCCCGGCCGGAACGGACGCAATCTTGCCGGTGCCGCGGACCTCTTCGCCGTCTTTCACGCTGTTTTCCCCGGAGAGCATCACCACCCCGACTCCGTTTTCAATGAGATTCAGCACAATGCCTGTCGCGCCGGACGCAAATTCCACCAGCTCCCCGTAAATCGCGTTGTCAAGCCCATAAATGGTTGCGACCGAATCGCCGACCTCAGCCACGAAGCCCACGGAGCCTGAAAAGGCTTTGCCCTCCCAGCTCTGAATCTGTTCTTCCAGAACCTTTGCCAACTCTGCAAAGTTTGTCATATATTCCTCTCAACATGATTGCCATCATAGTGTCGTCCACATACAACCACAACCATTAGTATCGTATTTTCGAGCGCTTTTTCCAAAACTAACCCGAACCTTTCTGGCTCGCGGAACGCGGTTCGCGGTTTGGGAGAAGCTCCGTACATTGTTTCGCCATGTTTTGTAAAAACGAGGCGACGCTTGCGTCAATAACCCGTGTTCCGACGCGGAGTTTGTAACCGCCCAGCAGTTCCGGCGCAATCTTTTCGGTCAGCCTGATTTCATGGGCTTTCGCCGTTTCCTTGATCGATTGCTCAAGATTCTTCCTGAAAGACGCGGGCAACGGCGCGGCTGTTTCAAGGGTTGCGGCGAGAACTCCATTCCTGCGATCCAACGCGATCCCGATTTCCTCAATGAGGGCTTGACTGCGCTGAAAAAGCCCGCGCCGTATCAACAACACGAGCGTTCTGCACGCAATTTCCGTGCCCGGGGAATCGGCGGCGGTTTTCTTCATCGCCGCCCTCGCCATTTTTTCCACCCGAAGCGCGTCATCCGTTCCCGTTATTCGCGCTTTAAGGCATAACGTCTGCAACACCTTCGCCATGACCTTGAGGCTTTCAAAAGCGGCGTCAACATCATCGCTACAGGAGGCGATGAACGCCTCAGCCCACCGATCAGCGCAAAATGCGGCGCGAGACGCGCTCGACCCGACCGCCATACTCAGTCCTTGGTTGAAGCGTGAGCCGCGCCAGCGGCGCCAGCCGCCAATTCTTGCAACAAAAGATTTACAAAACGCGCCGAGTCTTCCTGATTCAGATCGCGCTGTAAAAGACGGCTTGAAGCCGCGATGACAAGCCCGGCCGCTTCGGCTTTGAACAGGGCGAACGCCGCCTTATACTCAGCCTCTATCTGCTGGTTGGCGTTGGCGATGATGACCTCCACCTTTTTCTTGCCATCCGCGACGATTTTGTCCGCCTGAACCGCCGCCTGTTTCCGCGCCTCTTTGATAATGGCCTCGGCTTCGGCTTGCGCGTCTTTGAGCTTCATTTCGTACTGTTCAAGAAGCCGCTTCGCCTGCTCTTTGTCTTTTGCGGCGCTGTCAATATCGCTCTGGACCTTGGCGGCTCGCGCTTCCATGAATTTGGAGACGGGCTTGAACAGAAGTGCCTTCAATATAAAGAAAAGAATGACGAAATTGACGATGGTGATGCCAAAGGTCACGGTAAAATCAAGCATAATCCGCGCTCTACACTTTCAGATAAAGCAATATGGCGATGACCAAACCGTAAATCGCCGTTGATTCCGCAAGCGCCGCGCCGACAAAGAACCACGGTATCATCTTGTTGGACGCCTCCGGCTGCCGCGCTATGGATTGAATCAGCCCTGATGTCGCAATGCCGATTCCGATGCCCGCGCCAATGCCGGTGAAAACCGCGATGCCCGCGCCGATTGCTATTAATGTGCCAGTCATAAGATGCTCCTTATCATAATATTTGAGCCTTTTTCAACGTTAATTTTAAAGAAGGCTTTGGAAAAAGCGAAAAACCCGCTTTTCCATTAAAATTCAAGACAATCAGGCCGGTTTCAAAACCGGCTTTGGAAAAAACGGTCCAAGGCTCGCTTTTCCTTGAAATTCAAGGTTGCCGTTCCAATACCCGCAAAAACAATCGCTTCGCGCTCTTGCTATCTCTTTTTTATGGAAGCCCGTCAATATATACATCCGCGCGGCCGCGTTGTTGACAAGCTCCAGTCACTCTTTCCGCGTCGCTTCCGAAATATACAGGACAGACAGAAACGTGAAGATCGCCGCCTGAATGAATCCGTCAAAAAAGTCGAAATAGAGACTCAGAGCCATAGGCATAGCCACCGGAACAAGCCCTTCGAGCAGATGCATAAGAATAAGCCCGCCCAGTATATTGCCAAAGAGACGGAGGGCGAGCGACAACACCCGCGTTCCGTATTCCAAAATGTTAAACGGCAGCATAAACGGGACAGGGCGCAAAAAATGTTTCAGCCAGCCGAAAACGCCCTTTGACTTGATGTTGCACGCGATAACCAGCAGAATGGTGAGACATGCCAGCGACGCGGTGACGTTGATGTCCCGCGTCGGCGGCTTTATTTCAAACGGCGGCTTAAAGCCGAACGCTTCAATGGGCGTCAGAACCCCCACGATATTGGCGAACAGCAGAAAAAGAAAAAGCGTCCCCACATACGGAGCGAAAACGGTTGAAAATTTCCCGAATTGGTTTTTTGAGAAGTTAGTGAGAAACTCAATGGCGGTCTCAAGAAGCGCCTGCGCCCCTTTGGGGACTTGCCTCAAATTGCGGGTCAACGCAAATGAAAGTCCGATGAGCAGTCCCATGACAAACCATGAGACGATCACCGTTTCGGTAATGGCAACACCGTTTGGAAACAGATTCCGCAAAAACGCCGACGTTCCATCCGGCAACCGAATGACAAAAGCGGTTTGTATGTCAAGAAATTCATCCATAGTCAGCGGCGCCTTAATTCTGCTTAAAAAAGAAATCGTCCTTAAAGTACTTTTTCAAAAGTTCTTCCGAAATCGCGTCTTTGCCGCTCATCTCGGTATAAGTCGCTTCCAGAAACCCTTTGGTAATATAGAAACAGCCCAGGAAGAAAAAATCCGCCACCCTGTTTATAGTGTCCATTGTCTGATATATCATCAGAGGGTTGTCGATGAGGAAATCGTTCATAATATATTCGATGACGGTCTGCTGGGCGAGGCCGACCGCATACACTATTTCCGACACCGGATAGCCTTCTTTCCTGCGTTCCTTTGCAAGCCCCACAAAGTAGCCGCCCACATGCGAACGGTCGAGCCCTCTGTCCAATGTCCGGGCGAGAACCGGATAAATGCCTGCGTGATCGTTTAGTTGTTCGCTGGTAAGGCTGTTATAGTGTTTCAGTTGGGGAGCTTTCTTAAGCTTATATCTCCAACGCTGCACAAACTCATGCGCTTTGAGACTAAGCGTGTCAATAAGGATTCGATCAACCATAACGAAATCATATCACAACAAAAGAAATTGCGCAAGCATTTTATTTACAAGAAAGGTTGTTTCATTGAAAATTTTGGTTTCCGCGCTAACTCCGAGCTTCTGGCAATCGTTCCGGCTGTTTACGAGAACCGATAAATTGGACATTTTACTAGGTTCTTTTTCGACCTCCTTCCTGTAATTTCTTATTCTACCATGAATTAGCGTCGCTTATTCGGTATACCCAAACTAACAGCGGGAACGGCGCCAATTGCGCTGACATCGTATTCCCAAAATCAGGGGGTTTTATGAAAATTCATAACGACTTCACTCTCTATTGGCGCGTTATTCCTTCGGGAAAACGGGTTGTCTATTACCACGCCTACGATGA
>JAIRTS010000052.1 GCA_031254795.1 Treponema sp. | reverse complement strand
TATTGTCTCCACAAAGATGGCGGCGCTGCAAGAGCCGGAAAGCCTGAAAGAACATGAGTATTTTTCTTATCTCGCCAAAACTGCCGGTTGGGAGATACGCGCCGGACAGCTCATTCTTTTCACCTCCGGCGACAGCGGGGACGTCCTGCTGGTATACAACGAGATTGAGCATGTCGATTGAGGCCGCGCGGGCTTACCTGGCCCGCTGGAACCGCGATAAAGACATTATCGAAAACCCCGCTTCCACGGCGACGGTGGCCGCCGCCGCCGCCGCGTTGGGCGTTATCCCGGCGCGTATCGCGAAAAGCATATCGCTTAAAAACGGCGATGAAAAAGCCCTGCTTATTGTCGCCGCCGGAGACATGAAGCTCGACAACCGCAAATACAAGGAGCGTTTTGGGTTTAAGGCGAGAATGTTGTCTTTCGAGGAAGCCTTGAGTATGACCGGCCACGCGGTTGGCGGGGTCTGCCCGTTCGCGCTTCCCGATACGGTCGATGTCTATCTCGACGTGTCGCTCCGGCGGTTTGAGACGATATTTCCCGCCTGCGGCAGCGGCAACTCTGTGATTGAGTTGACGCCTGACGAGCTTAATGAGTACAGCCGGAATAAAGAGTGGGTTGACGTGTGCAAGACAATTGAAGAGCGGCGATGACGAGCGGCGGGAGCCTCCGCGCCGGTTGAGCTTCCCGCTGTTTCCCTTACGCCGCGCGCGCTATGGCGCGGCTAATGGGTAGGGACTTGCTCCATTTCAACGCCGAAGCCTGGTTCCGCCGGATATTCATCCGCCGGACACTCATCCGCCGGATACTCATCCGCCGGACACCCATCCGCGCAATTTCCCTTTTTCTTTCATTAATTCGTTCATCAAGCGGCGCCCGCAAGCGCCGCCCGCGCCGCGTCCGCTACGCCAGAGACTTGCGCCTGTCTAACCGCCTGATGGTCAGAACAGTCGCGATGGTGAGCGGAAGACACGCGCCTAACCACGCGAGCGGATTTGCGAGACAGAGACCGGCAAACCCGAAGAATCCGGGCAAAAGGATCGCGGCGAAGACGCGCATGAGCAGTTCCATAATGCCGGCGAGCGTGGGAACAATGCTGTTGCCCAGCCCCTGCAAGGATTGCCGCGCGATAAAGAGCCACGCGAGAGAAAAATAAAAGCTGCCGGTTATCTTGAGGTAGGTATGGGAAAGCGCCATCGCTTCCGCCTGATCCGGCCCCAGAAACAAGCTCGCGAAGCGTTGTCCGGCAAAAAAGCAGACCAGCCCCATAACCACGCTAAACGTTCCCGAAATGGCGTAGCAATACAAAATGCCCTTTTTGATGCGGTCGATTTTGCGCGCGCCGTAGTTCTGCGCCACGTAAGTCGTCATGGCCACGCCGAATGAGCTCAGCGGCATGGTCGCCATCATATCGATCTTTTGGGACGCGGTATACGCGGCCACCGCAATCGTACTTCCCAGATTGTTCAGCGCGAACGTCACCGTCACCGCGCCTATCGCGATAATGCTCATCTGGAACCCCATGGGAAACGCGACCCTGCCATGTTCCCATATACGGGCGCCCACACGTTTCCAATCCTCCTTCCGCGCGCGCAACATGGGGAATTTTTTCACCATCACCGGAATGCACAGAACGCCCGAAATAGCCTGCGCGATAACCGTGGCGTACGCCGCGCCTTCAACGCCGGTTTTGAACCACAGAATAAAGGCGAAATCCAGCAGGATGTTGATGACGCTCGCGATTACAAGAAAAATGAGCGGCGTCACGCTGTCGCCCACCGCTCTCATCATGCCGGACAGGAGGTTGAAGAGGAGCGCCGCGGGAAAGCCCCAGTAAATGACGACGATGTATGAATACGCGGCGTCTATAATGTCGGGCGGCGTGTTCAGCAACCGCAAAAGCGGCCTGGCTGAGACGACGCTCGCCGCCATAAGCGCGACGGTCGCTATGCTGCCAAGCGCGATGCCGGCGGCGAAGCTCTTCCGCACGCCGTCCATATCGCCCGCGCCGAAACGTTGCGCCGTGATGATCGACAACCCTTGCGTAAACCCTATCATAAACCCCAAGACGAGAAAGTTCATGCTTCCGACGCTGCCCACCGCGGCGAGCGCGTGTATGCCGATAGTGCGCCCTACAATGAGAGCGTCAGCCATATTGTAAAACTGTTGAAAGAGATTTCCTATAATAAGGGGAAGCGTGAATCCCACGATCAACAGAGCGGGATTCCCTACCGTAAGATTCTTTGTCATAAACAACGCTTATTCGCAGTGGGGGTCTAATGCCCCGCCCCAGGGCGGGCCGGCTCCTTCCATAAAATGGAATAGAAGGTAGTATGTCTTTTTTGAGAGAAAACTGCAAGATGGCAAAGCAGGTCGCGCGTGACTTTCTATTATTATATAGAGAGTGATCCTGTTCGAAAACTTCAGTCTTGGAACAGCAACCTCTAAAAAGCGCAGTTTTGTAAGGCTTTAGCCAGAAAAACTGCAAGAGGCTGTTCCAAAACCGGGCGCGTTAGCGCGTGGTCAATTAGTTTTGGAACAGCCTCGGCAGTATGTCTATTTTGAGAGAAAACAGCGAGATGACAAAGCAGGTCGCGCGTGACTTTCTATTATATAGAGAGTGAGACTGTTCGAAAACTTCAGTCTTGGAACAGGCTCGAGTGTAAGTCTATTTTGAGAGAAAACAGCGAGATGGCAAAGCAGGTCGCGCGTGACTTTCTATTATATAGAGAGTGTTTGTCTGCAATGTAAACTCATCATAGGCAACCTTGCAATTTGCGTTTTCTCGCCAACGAGCCGGAGGTTCGGCGGCCATGAAATCGCGTGTTTCCCAAGAAATTGTAGAGAGGCGTCATGTTTATAACATCCTACGCGCCCTTTGGGGCGGACGGTGTCATCATTCGGGTGGAAGCCGACATACGCCGGGGCATACCGGGCGCGGACATCACCGGGCTCGCCCAAACCGCAGTGCGGGAGTCGCGGGAACGGGCGCGGGCCGCTTTCCGCAATTCCGGCTTCGAGTTTCCGAGGGATCGCGTCCTTGTCAACCTCGCGCCGGCAGGAGTCCGCAAAGACGGGGCGTCCCTCGATTTGCCCATCGCCCTCGCGATCATGGCGGCCGCAGGCTCTATTCCCCCGCCGGACGATCTTATGGCGCTTGGGGAGCTTGAATTGTCCGGTAACCTGCGCCCGGTGCGGGGCGTGCTTGCGGCAATCGCCGGAGGGCTTGAGTCCGGCATAAAGGGATTTATCGTGCCTCTGGAAAACGCCGCCGAAGCGCGTATCCTGGCAAAGGATAAAACCGTGGCGGTGGCGACGTTGAAGGAAGCGGCGGAAGCGGTCGCGTACTACGCCCGGAACGGCGTTTTCCCCAGCGGCTTGAACGTCCAACAGCAGGCGAACTCCGATCCATCCTCGCGGGCGGCGCCGCCCGCGCAGTCGCCGCCGGCTACGCAGTCGGCGCAGTCTGGCGACTGCGCGGGCGATTTCGCGGGCGACTTCGCCGATGTGCGGGGGCAGGGACGGTACAAGCGGGCGCTTGAGATTGCGGCGGCCGGAGGACACAACCTCCTCGTGTTTGGACCGCCCGGAGCAGGCAAGACCATGCTGGCGAGGCGGCTCCCGTCCATCATGGCGCCACTCTTGCCGAGCGAAGCCGTGGAGGTGACGCGGCTGCACAGCCTTGCGGGTCTCTCGCGCTTTGGCGCCGGGCAGGAAGGGCTTATCACCACGCCGCCCTTCCGTTCGCCGCACCATTCGGCGAGCGTCGAAGGCATTTTAGGCGGCGGAAAGACCGTGCGCCCTGGTGAAATCAGCCTCGCGCATTTCGGCGCGCTCTTTCTGGATGAAGCCCCGGAATTCCGGGGCAATGTCCTGCAAGCCCTGCGCGAACCGCTTGAAGACAGGGTCATCAGCATTTCCCGCGCCGAGAGTTCCGTGCGCCTTCCGGCTGATTTTCAACTCATACTCGCGGCGAACCCCTGCCCGTGCGGAAAACTCGGCATGACAGGCCACAACTTCGGAGACAGCCCCGGCGCCACCTGCTTCTGCTCTCCCGAAGAAATTCACCGGTATTGGCGCAAATTCGGCGGCGCCCTGCTTGACCGGGTGGAACTGCGGGTTATGGTAAAGCAGAGTGACACGCCCCTCACCGGCTCGAACGCCGAAGAGCCAAGCTCGGCGGCGGCGGCGCGGGTGTCGCGAGCCGTTGAGATACAACGCGCCCGGTTTCAGGACAACGCCGGCGGCGCAATCAGGCGCAACGCGGCCATGACGCCGCCGCTTATAGAGCGGTGCTGCGCCGTATCCGGCGAAGCAGAGCGGGCGCTCAACGCGGCGGAACAAAAACTAGGGTTTTCAGGCAGAGCGATTCACGGCGTTCTCCGCGTCGCCCGCACCATCGCGGATCTCGAAGGCTGCGACGCGATAAAACCCGTGCATATCCTGGAAGCCATTCAACACCGCAGACTGGGGGATGATCCGTATGATGTGATGACATAGAATCCCCGCGAACGCCACAGCGGACGGCATTTCGCCCTCCTTTACTAGCGAAAGTGGCGATCAGCAAGCGCCGGGAAGGGAAGCGCTGTTTTGAGGCTGGCTCAATGCCGCCGCGTCGCCGCGCCCGGGAAGACAGCGCGGCGATCAGCAAGCGTCGGGAAGGGAACCGCCGCTTTGAAACCGTCTCAATGCCACCGCATCGTTGCGCTCGGCAAGATAGCGCGGCGATCAGTAAACACTGGGAAGCGGCCCGCTGTTTTGAAGCCGCCACACTGCCGCACCTTACAGGATAGCGCGGCGATCAGTACGCGCCGGGAAGGGAGGGGCTGTTTTGAGGCCGTCTCAAGTCCGTTGCGTTGCCGCGCCCGGCAAGACAGCGCGGCGATCAGCAAGCGCCGGGAAGGGAGGTGCTGTTTTGAGGCTGGCTCAATGCTACCGCATTGCCGCGCCCAGCAAGATAGCGCGGCGACCTGCAAACCTCGGGAAGGGAGCCGCCGCTTTGAAACCGTCTCAATTCCGCCGCGTTACCGCGCCCGGGAAGATAGCGCGACAATCAGCAAGCGTCGGGAAGGGAAGCGCTGTTTTGAAACCGTCTCAAGTCCGCCGCGTTGCCGCGCCCGGTAAGACAGCGCGGCGATCAGCAAGCGCCGGGAAGGGATGCGCTGTTTTGAGGCTGGCTCAATGCTACCGCGTTGCCGCGCCCAGCAAGAGCGCCAGGATCGCTATATTATCCAGCGAAACGCCTATCCTGACCGTATTGACCGTGGTGTGTTCGATGAACAGGGACGCCTGCATATAATAG
>JAIRTS010000031.1 GCA_031254795.1 Treponema sp. | reverse complement strand
ATGCGGCGGACGCTTTTTCCGGCATACTGGCGGCAAACGCGAACTGAAGGTTTGGTGGGTTATTAAACTCGCTTCCGGTTACTTAACGCTAGACGCAATTTAAAAACACCCCTATTTTGGCATTTATACAGCCCGGCGCCGTCTTTTACGAATCAAAGGGGCGCATATTCCATTTATAGCGCGACAGGCTATTAGGGAGATGAAGCGATTCGAGGAGTCGCCGGGGATCAAGATGAAGACGATATGCTTGAAACCGGTGTCGCCACCGAATCTAAAGGCGGGAATTGACAGACCATGAGCATCGTTTTATAATGTATTCATATTTTAGAGTGTATAGCATGAAAACTATCAATACCTTGCTCATGGAAGGGAAACATATCCTCAAGGGTAAAGTGGATTCGTCTAATCTTGACGCGAGCCTCCTTTTGGCGGATGTGTTGCGATGCGACCGGACGCAACTTGTGCGCGCCGCGGCGGAGGCCGTTTCGGAAGAAACCGAAATGACCTACAAAAACGCGCTGGCACGGAGGCTTTCAGGCGAATGCGTCGCTTACATTGTAGGTTATAAAGAGTTCTGGGGATTGCGGTTTATTGTAAATTCCACAGTACTGACGCCGCGTCCCGATACGGAGACCCTCGTGGAAGCGGCGCTGGCTGTCGCCGACGCAAGCGGCGCCCGATCCTGCCTTGACCTCTGCGCCGGCTCCGGCGCGGTCGCAATCGCCTTGAAGCGCGAGCGGACACATCTTGTTGTCGCTGGCTCCGACATATCGAAAAGCGCCTTGGAAGTCGCCCGCGCTAACGCCGAAACCCATCAAGCGGATGTCCAATGGATTGAAAGCGATCTTTTTGACCATATTGAAGACTGTTTTGACATCATTGTATCGAATCCACCCTACATCCCAACATCCATGATTGCCGAATTAGCGCCGGAAGCGCGGAAAGAGCCGCGTCTTGCCCTTGACGGCGGCGCGGACGGGCTTGACTATATCAAGAAGATCATCGTTGAGGCGAAAACGCGCCTCAATCAGGGCGGCGCATTGCTCATGGAAGCGGATCCCCGGCAAATGTCGGCTGTTGCGGAGCTTTTGCGCGAAAACAACTATCAGAAGATACGAACGTACCAAGATTTGTCAGGACGCGACCGGGTGATTGGGGGAATATGTGAACAATAAGCCGCCGTTCGCTGTGATTGGCGAACGGCGACGGGCGAGCCGCAATTCGGTGGTGTACGGAAGCCCGCTGAACATGCGGCTCAAGACACGCGAATCCGGGGAACTTACCCTTGAGCGGCCTGCTTCGACAACAACCTGTTCAGCCGCTTCACGAACTCCGCGCTCTCCTTGATTTTGACACCTTCTACGAGCAGCGCTTGATCGAGCAGTACAATGGCTACGTCTTCAATATGCGCCTCATCATCGGAAGTTTTAAGGGCGGCGACAATCGGATGCTCCCCGTTGATTTCCAAAATCGGCTTTATGTCTGGAATTTCGGTTTGCCCCATAGCCTTGAGCATCTGCGCCATCTGCATACTGGGATCGTTTTCGTCAGCCACGATGCAGGAGGGCGAATCGTGAAGGCGGCGGGATAACTTCACGTCTTTCACCTTGTCCCCAAGCGCCTTCTTGAGCTTCTCAATAACGGGCTTTATCTCCTTTTCAGCCTCTTTGTTCTCCTTTTCACCGAGTTCCTCATCCGCGCCCGACCGGTTTACGGCTTTGAGATCCCATTCGGAAGTTGTATCGTCCGTTTTCTTTGAGTATCTGCCGATAGACGGAATTACAATATCATCTATCTCATCATCCATGATGAGGACTTCAATGCCTTTCGCGGTGTAGGCTTCAAGAAGCGGCGAAGAACGGAGCGTCTTTTCATCGCCTCCGGTAATGTAATAAATATGCTTCTGCTCGCTTTTCATGCGGGAAACATAGTCCGCAAAACTTGTCCAGCCTTCGACCGACGTGCTTTTGAAACGCACGAGTTCAAGCAAGGCGTCGCGGCTGCCCCAGTCCTGATACAGCCCTTCCTTGAGCGGTTTGTTGTATTCCTGTATGAACACATCCCATTTTTCCTTGTTGTTTTCGGCCAAATTTTTGAATTCCGACAGGAGTTTCTTCACTGAAGCGTTTTTTATGTTGACGAGAATTTTGTTCTGCTGAAGAATCTCACGGCTCACGTTCAGAGGCAAATCTTCGCTGTCGATGACACCTCGCACAAAACGCAACCATGTGGGCATAAGCTCCTTGTCGTCATCGGTGATAAACACCCGCTTAACATAGAGTTTGACGCCGGGCTTGTAATCAACATGATAAAGGTCAAACGGCGCTTTTTTCGGGATATAGAACAATGTGGTGTATTCAAGCGTTCCCTCAGCCTTGGTATGCGTATAAAAAAGCGGTTCTTCGCTGTCGTGTCCGAGTTGCTTGTAGAATTCAGCATAATCCTCGTCCTTCAATTCTGATTTAGCGCGTCTCCACAAAGCGGCGCCGGAGTTGATGCGGTCGGTTTTAGTTTTGCCGCCTTTTTCCTTGCCTTTGTCATCGTATTCTTTTTCATCGTAGGTAAGGTAGATGGGAAAAGCGACATGATTGCTGTACCGTTTGATGATGTCTTCAATAGACCAGCGGTTCGCGTATTCTATTCCTTCTTCCGTCAAGTGAAGGATGACTGTGGTACCCTGCGTATCCCGGGTCGCGCTTTCGATGTCATACCCTTCTTTGCCGTCGCTCGTCCATTTCCACGCGGCATCCTCGCCCGCCTTGCGGCTTATCACCTCAATTTTTTCCGCAACCATAAAAGCGGAATAAAACCCCACGCCAAATTGCCCGATGAGGTTGGAATCCTTTTTGGCGTCTGCGGTGAGTTTTTCCAGAAATGCCCGGGTGCCGGAACGGGCGATGGTTCCAAGGCTTTCGATCAAATCCTGTTCGTTCATGCCGACGCCGTTGTCGGAAACGGTGAGCGTCTTTGCGTCTTTATTGAAAGAAAGATCGACGCGCGGATCAAAAACGATGGCTTTGTAGCTCTCATCCGCGACGGTCAGATATTTGAGCTTGTCCAGCGCGTCTGACGCATTGGAGACAAGCTCCCGAAGAAAAATCTCCCGGTTTGAATAAAGGGAGTGTATGATGAGGTGTAAAAGTTTGCTTACCTCTGTTTGAAATTGTCTTTGTGCCATATTGTAAAGATACTAAAAAAATTTTTTAGAGGCAAGCGAAAGCCACGTGACGCACATGGCGTAATGAACGTCCGAGATGCCTCATTTAGAAAAGCAACGGAAAGGCTGGATGCCTCATTGAGGAAATGTCACCGAAACTATGTCCGCTCCTGTGTCCGAATATGGTTTGCCTGGGCAAGCCGCCGACGCAATCGCGGGATAGCCTTGTTGACATTCCGCTGAAGTTCCACCGGGGTTGTAAAGGGCGTGTTGGGACTTAAGGGTGTCCCTGCATGCCGGCGGCGGAGAAACGCGTTCAAGGAGCCGTTGGAAGGGGATCCTCGGTTCGTCGCAGGTTTTGACTTCCCTAGAGCCGATTCTGATTTTGCTTTTGAGCTTCTGGGAGGGCATGAAGAAGTTCAGGAGGGGAGCCAAGGTCTCGTAGACGGCGGACAGGAGGGTCCGTTCTTCAAAGCCCTCGATCCAGTCATAGCCCGCGTGTTCACGGACTACGGCGCCGTTTTTTTTGTTCGACGAGACAGCCGTCGTTTTTGTGGCGACCCCGTGAGCGGGCGAGGGGGAGGGCTTCTTTGGATCACCGGATTTCGGCGGCGTCGTTGATAAATTCGGAGCCGTTGTCGCGCGGAGACTTTGTTTCCGGTGAAGCTCCAAAACCGGGAGAGGGACGGCGGTTTTGATGTCCGAGAGGGCTTCGAATGTCCGCCTTTGGGCGTTATTGAGCGGGGAACGGAGATCGATCCATCATGAGGCGACGTCGGCGGCGGTCAAAGTGCGGACGTATTGGCCATACATGGCCTGACCGCAGTGGCGGACGGCGTCAATTCGCCGGAAACCGAGTGTTTTCCGCTTTTCGCGTGAGCAGAAGGCGCGGACAGGGATACGGCTTTTCAGCGAAAGGAGGGGTTTGGCGAGGCTTTTCTCCTTGAGCCTGAAGGCTTCTTTACCTTTTTTCAGGTGTCGGCCTATGGTCGCCGGGCTTGTGGTTTTGAGCTTTTCGGCTGTTTTACCGGTGACGCTGAACGCGGGCCGCCGGGCGACGCGTGCCATCCGTCGGCGCGTAAGGGGGCCGGGATTTTACGGAAATTTCGTTTCCAACGCGTTCGCACCAGAGGCATATCCAGACCAGGCGGAGAGAGGCGATGACCTCGTCGGCATAGACCCGTTTGCCCTTGCGGCTGGCTGGCCGCTTTTTTCAGGTTTGAGTTTCATCGGTTTTCCGTCCTGATAGACGAGGGCTTCCCCGACCGGTTTGCGGCTCAAAAGCCTGACGGTGGATTTCCTGTGACAGCCGGCGAGCCGGATGAATTCGTCCGGCAGGGTCTTTTTCTCTTTTTTCGTGGTCTTTTGACAGTGGGCGACTGGGACCGGACCATTGCGGAGTACACCGCCGCCCTGCGGGAGGACCCGAACAATGCCCGCGCGTATTACAGTCGTGGCAATGCGTCTGGGAACAAAGGGGACTACGACCGGGCCATCGCGGACTTTAATCAGGCCATCAGGCTGGACCCCAATTATGCCTATGCGTATAACAACTGCGGCTTTGCGTATCGCAACAGGAATGACTACGACCGGGCCATAGCGGACTATACCCAGGCGATCCGGCTCGACACCAATGATGCCGCGTATAACAGCTGCGGCTCTGCGTATAGCGGCAAGAGGGACTACGACCGGGCCATAGCGGACTACAGCTTTGGAAAAAAGGACATCGTGATAGGGGACCGGGCGTATCGCGGCAAACAGGGGATAGAATATCTAGTAGGAAAGCAGGGCGGTTTTTTGTTTCGGTTTGGGACGA
The DNA here is from genome assembly GCA_031254795.1 of Treponema sp. Lineage (GTDB taxonomy): Bacteria > Spirochaetota > Spirochaetia > Treponematales > Breznakiellaceae > JAIRKH01. Next base: position 346 of record JAIRTS010000031.1, on the reverse strand, counting down.
ACCGGTTTCATGTATATAACCGGCAGGGCAGGAGGGTGAACGTACTGGGGTATTTCAAGGGGTTAAAGCCGGGGGAAAGCGGGGAAAAGACGCTCTGGTACAAATACGAGGGGGAGTACAAACCACTGCGTTTCTGTGTGGTACGAAAAACCAAAAAAGCCGAGGAGCGGGGCCTTGAAACCTTGAGGAAAACCCGGATGAGGAAATACGGGGACAACGAGGTAAGCGAGGCGCAAAGAGCCTATAACCGGTATGTGATAGTGGTAACGTCAATAACCGATGCTGCCCCTGAAGTGATACTGGATTTGTATCGACAGCGGTGGCAGATAGAGATGGCGTTCAAGCG
>JAIRTS010000260.1 GCA_031254795.1 Treponema sp. | reverse complement strand
CCCGCCGAGCGGAATTTCGGATCAAGCGCAAACCAGTCGCAGAAATTCGCCCGCTCTTTGTCAGACACGTTCTCGGCGCCGCTTTCAGCGCATTCGCGGCTTTTCGGCAGAAAGAATTTGCAATGCCTGCACACGCGCAGGTCTTTTCCGCATACGCCGCACCTGAATGAGCGTCCGATAGGCTCGGCTTCAATAACGGGCGAACCACAGTACCAACACATAGCTCCTCCTATTTGAACAAAGACGGCAAGAACGTTGAAAACCACGGCACATACGTAACAAGAAGTACTACGGCAAAGCTGACGCTTAAAAAAGGCAACACATACCGGCAGATCGAGGTGAACGGTTTGTCGAAACGGTAAGAAGCGAGAAAAAGGTTCATGCCAACCGGCGGCGTGAGGAAGCCGACTTCAAGGTTTATGATAAAAATGACGCCCAGATGCACCGGATCTATGCCAAAAGCCACGCCCAACGGCGCGATCAGCGGCAGTACAATGAGTATTGCGGAAAAAATATCCATGAGACAGCCGACTACAAGCAGGGCCAAATTCAGCAACAGCAGGAACACATATCTGGAATGAATCGTCTGCGCCAGCCAGCGCGCGAAGTTTTCGGGCGCCTGAGTGTCCACAATGTAGTAGGACAGCGCCTGGGCAATAGCCAAAATAGACAGAATCCCACCAATAATGGGGAGCGCCTTCCGCAATATCTTCACGCAATCTTTTAACGTAATGTCGCGGTGAACAACCGACTCCACAATAAACACGTAGACCACCGCCACCGCGCTGATCTCCAGCAGAGACAACGCGCCTGAAAAGTAGCCGATAATCAAGATAAAAGGGAGCGCAATTTCAAAGATCGCGTCCTTGATCGAAATTGCGGCCTTCTTCAGGTCGAATTTTTCAACCGGTATCTTGGTTTTAATGGACGCGACGATGCCAAAAATAATCATGACGACGACAAGAATAACGCCCGGAAAGATGCCGCCGAGGAATACATGAATAATGTTGGTCTGAAGCGTAGTTCCGACGAGGATTATTGGGATGCTGGGCGGAAAGAGCAGTCCGATGCTGCCCGCAGATGTCAAGAGACCAATGGAAAATTTTTCGTCATACCGTACATCTTTTAATATGGCCAGCAAAATCCCGCCCAACGCCATAATTGTAACGCCTGACGCTCCGGTAAAGGTGGCGAAAAACGCGCAGATAACCACCGTCGCTATGATCATGCCGCCAGGAAGCCAACTGAAAAGGTTTTTGAACGTGGCGACCAGTCTGTTTCCCGCTTTGCTTTCGGAAAGAAAAAAGCCGGTGAGGGTAAAAAGCGGTATGGCGATAAAATTCTCATTGGTAAGCGTCGCGTATATCTGGTTGGCGACCAAATCCAATTCGCCGCCGGATGTTTCTATGAGAATAAGAGATAAACCGCCGATGACGATAAAAAGCGGCGCTCCGATAAAAGCCGAAACAAGCAACATGATGATGATCGGAATCTTCAACGCGACGGCGACAGAGTAGCAAACGTCGAGCAGGGCGTACACGCTGTCCGGCGCGTCAAACCCCCACCAAAACTTCGCCACAACCGGAAAAGCAGCGAGGATTCCAATAAGAAAAGCCGCCGCAGGAACCAGCTTTCCCCTGCCTTTGACCGGCGTTTGCAACGCAAAACGCATAGCCATCACCGTATACCCCAGTGGGATGACCGAAGCGAACACCGTATCCGGTATAAATCCGATCAGGGTTCCATCAAGCCATATCCTGATAAAGGCGAGCGAACTCAACGCGATTACCATCAACACCACAATCGACAGGCAGTTGTTGAAGATCGCCAAGCGTCGCTTGACCGTTTCGCTTGAGAAATTCTGCGCAATGGAGATCGACAGGTGCGACTTGTCCTTGGTCGTCAGCATACCCGCGAAGAGTCCGGTCGCCAGGAGCAGGTGGGTAAGCACATCCTGCCCGCTCATGTTTAAAAACACCTCGAAAAACCGGTTGATCAACAACGGACCATTGGAGACATGGGTAAAATATACGCCCGCGCCAATGCCAAGCATGGGAAACAATCCCAGACATATCACCGCTGTATAACAAATCGTCTGCTCAAGAGCGCCTAGCGCGCTCGCCAACGCGCCTTTTTTCTCCTGTAAAGCGTTTTCTTTAGACATGGACGCCTCACTTACGGTAATTTTGCAACAAAGCGTCTATTTTATTGTAAAGGGAACGGTTGAATATCCTGTCGTTCGCCAGCGCGGGGATTTTGCCCCCAATCTCATCGTACCAGATCTGTTCCTGCGCGGGGGTAAGAGTTGTGATCTTCAAACCGTTTCTGCTCATAACCTGGATCGCCTCATCTTCAAGTTTGGTTATCGCGCCGCTGAATTCCCGTTCAATCTCTTTTATAATCGCAAGGAGTTTCGGTTTGTAGGCGTCATCGATCCTCCTCCACGTCTGCTGGTTGATAACGACGCCTCCCATGATGGGGGCGATATTCAAGTTCAACATGTTTTTTGCGATGCCGAAAATCTGAGACGGAGCGGCGTACGCCGGGGTTTGGTACACAGCGTCTATCTTTCCGCTGTTAAGCGATATTATCACGCCGTTATAGTCGGTTGGCTGCAATTGAAAGCCCATAGACTTAAACGCGGTGTTCATCACGGGTATTTCACTAAGGCTTCCGAGAACCTGAGTTTTAAGATCAGCGGGGACACTCACGGGATTCCTTGAAAACACTTTCAGCCAGCCGGATTTCGCCCATGCAAGCATGAAATAGTCTTTGTTGATTTTACTTTCAAGATCGTTTTTTACGGCGCCAAGCACATAGTTCAATTCGTTGTCGTCGCGGATAAAAAACGGCGCGCTCAGCGTAAGCACTTCCGGCGCAATGAGGCTCAACCCGGCTGACGTGAACACCGCGGCTTGAATCGTATTTCCTTTCAATTTACGCAATATATCTCTTTCAATAGATCCAAGCTGCCCCCCGTGATACACGGAAACCACGACCTGCCCGTTAGTCGCATTGTACCATTCTTTGGCAAGACGGTCCAAAGCCCTGCTCCAGTCGGTGTTGTCGGGAATGATGGACGCCAGCTTTATTTCAACAACAGAGCCTTTTCTCTGGGCGAAGAGCGGCGTCACGGACACGGACATACAGACCGCAAGCGCCATGAAAAGCATGCGCACAGTATGCCTCAAACAATTCTTTTTCATTTTTTTCTCCTTGTATAATGAATATAAAGCGGATTCATTCAAATTCTATTTCTTCATCTTCTTCATCGCCAAGCCACTCATCATCAAACCATTCCTCATCGTCGTCGCCATACCCAATGAAGTAATCTTCTATATTGTCGAGCAGATGCCACGCCTTCCGCTGATTGATGACATTCACCAGCCTGTTGTCCCTGTCCTTGTTCAGATCAATGGCAAGCGCCTTTTCAAGATTCAACTTGAAGCCGTCGTAATCCTGATTCGGCTTGGCGACTGTCTGGGCGTAGGAAACATAGGGACCCGCGAGAAGTCCGCCGGATTTTTGCACAGCGCGCCTGAAATGCTCGTCTATCATTGACTTGTCGCCCACAAGCCCTTCGGGAAGCGAAGCGTAAAACAGGATGTAGAAATCGTCAATCGCTCCCCTGTTGAAGTCTGGATCGAGTTCGTAGGCTCTGTCTATCATAACCTCAAAGGCTTTTATTTTCATCCCCAAATCAAAATCCATCGGATTCAACGAGTAGGCGCACATGGAGCCTGCCGTACTCCAATAGAGGTGCGCCGTGTCTTCCTTGACGGCGCGCGCCATAACAGCCCGCATTTTTTCAACGTCGCCCGAATCGTAGGCTTCGGCGAAGCCCGGATGTTTTCTTTCAAGCCCCGCGTTGAGAATCTCTACGCCCCGCAGATAATAGGTTAGCGCCCTGCTCTTTTCGGCTTCTTTCCTGTCGAACTCGTACGAAGGAAGCATCTCAGCGGGACCCTGGACAAAGGCGTTGGCGTACATCACGTACAACGAGCCTGTTTCCAGAATTAGCGCTTGATCGTCAGGGGACTTTTCTAGTTTGCGCTCGTTTTTCTCCAGAACGCCCGGTATTTGTTTGCCTATGAAATCGGGATTCGACGACCGCATCGCCATAGTGGTAAGAGAGCATGAAGCCATGAGCAACGAAAAGCCTGCGACGCATATACGACTTAGATATTTCATACCTGTAGTATATAATATTTTGTAAATTATGCAAGGGTTGACAGGAGGTTTTTCCCATTACACGATATGCGGAAGTGTCGACTGCTTATACGCTGTTTTGCGCGGTTGCGTGTTCCAATTCGTCCAGCGCCCCGCCCCATCCAAGAGCTTCGAGCCTTCGTTCTGTTCCACCCATGTTCCCAAAATCTCTTTTTGTCCGTCCAAGCGTACGTCAGCGCCGTATAAGCGGGCTTTTTGCCGGCGCGCTCTTCACCGCGAATGTTTGTCCGCAACGCGCCGAAGAATGCCGCCGGACAGAAGCAAGCGCGGAACGGCGCGTCATTCCACGTACTGTGGGCTTGTTCGGCGACTCGGTTGGTTATCGAACAAGCCTTGTAACATTTTTCAAAATTTGATAAAAACATACATGCTAAAAAAACCGCTTGTTTTAAGCGCTGACATAGGCACATCATCCCTCAAGGCCGCGCTTATTGATAGCGACGGGTCTCTTGCGGC
>JAIRTS010000257.1 GCA_031254795.1 Treponema sp. | reverse complement strand
TTGGGCTGTTGTCCCCGCACCAGCGCGTAAAGCTCAACCAAGCCTTTCGCGGGGCTCGCCGAAATCTTGCCAAGCAACACTTCTTCTATCTGGAAAAGCCCGACCTCGCTTGACATTTCAACCTCAATACGGACGGGATGCTCTGCTCCTTTCAAAATACGTACGTTTTCGATGGAATTGGCTGAATACCGGTGGATATCACCCACTTTTGGCGCGCCGGCAAGGAACATGGGGATGCGGGCGCGTCCCTTGGTCATATCGCAACCATCCGCAATGAGAACGATCCCCGCTTCCAGAGAGTAGACCGCACGGTTGCCCATGTGTCCAGAAATCGCTTCAAGCGCGAGGGAACGGATCACTACCCGCCTTTGCATGTCGCTTTCCAAAAATTCTTTGGCAAGGATTCGGTCGAGGATGGGATATGCCATATACGCGCTGTGCAGTTCATGCTCATGGCGTCCCACACTCATGCCGATGTCATGGAGCAGACTGGCGAGCGCCACCGCAATAAGACTGTCTTCAAACACACCGGCTTCTTCACGTTCAAGACTCATTTTGACATTCGCGTCTCTCAAAATTTTCAACATAAAGAGGGCGTTAAGAACCACGGTTCTCATATGAACCGGACCATGATCGTTGTAGCTTAACCGTTTTATCGAGACAATGTTGCCGTATTCCTGAACAGTCTGAATTTCGGCGTCCATGATGGCGAGCTTCGCAATGTTCACGGCTTTCCCTGAAAGGTTAAAACTCGCAATGGTTTCAATGATCTTGCTGTCTACGCTTAATTCTTTCGGCGATTTCATAAAACTCCGTTCCGGCCTCTTCTAGGGTTTTCCTATGCGAGTGATAGGCCAATATCGGAAAAGCGCGGCGCCTTTGACGCGTTTGAGCGGCGCCGGGCCCCATGTTCTTGAATCATTGGTATTGCTTCTGTCGTCAGAGAGGAGAAAACATTCATCTTCTCCCAAAACAAACGAATCGAGCGTACCGGAGAAAGGAAGCGATCTGTCCCATAAAGCCGGCGCTTGGGGAATTATCACCTCATAATGCCGTTCAGATGACTCAAATTCGGTAATCCAGTAAGGGCTGTCTTTTTTTTTTACGCGAGCCACAAAATTGGTCATGGACACCTCATCGCCGGGCAGGGCGATGACTCTTTTCAAGTAAAGGAACTCTTGCTTTTCGCGTATGCCGGCGCGTTGGAATGTCCAAAAACGGATAAATCCATCAAGAAATCCCATAAAAACATCGCGTTTTTCTTGGTCTCCCATATCAACAAGTACAATGCCGCCCCTCTGCAACTCAGGCGTGTAAAGCTCATACGAGGAAAAAACAAAACGATCTTTCACGTGTATGCCTGGCTGCATGCTATCGCTTAAGGAAACTCTCATTGAAAAAAGAAAAGAAGTGAAACATACGTAAACGGTAAAAAAAACCGCGCCGCATATCAAAACAACACGCCACTGCCGCTGGTATTTTTTTTCTTCTTTATATGAATACGATGAACGTTTTTTTTTCATGCCGCGCCCGCCAATTACCGGATGCCCCCTATGCGGGCAAGCGGCCAATAAATAAACGCGCCCTGTCCGAGCGCCTTGTCTGAGCGTATAGTACCGAAATAGCGTCCGTCTCGCGAGTTGTCGCGGTTATCCCCCAGCGGGAAAATTCTGCCTTCCGGTATATACCACCCTAAATCATAACGGCTTAAAAGAGTCCGGTACCGGAGGTCGTCGGGTTGAGCCGAACGCAAAAGGGCAAGCCGCGCGCGGTCATAGGCAAGGTAATCGGGATTGCGCATGCCATCAAGCCTGCCGGCTTCATCAAGCAGTCGCTGGGGAACGTTCATATTCAAGTCAACGTAAGCCGCCGCCTTGCCTGCGGCTATTAACGCGTGATAATCTTCCCGCGCCATCAAGCGGATCAAACGATGGAAATGTCCTACGGATGCATTGTAATCTTCCTCGGAAATCCATGTGTCCGTACCAGCAAATCGTATGTAAAAGTCGCCGTTCCGCATTTTAAACCAATCTTTTTCCATACCGGCCGCGCGTTTTATCAAGAACTGCGCCTTGGGATTGCCGGACTCATCAAGGTCAATATTGACAAGCGATATGGTGAGCATATAAATGACGCGCTGGGCGATATCAAACGCCGTTCCGCGTGAAATGTACGAAGGGTTTTCAAAAATAACGATATCGTTCCGTTTGGGCTTTATGGGGCTTGGAATTTTAGCGAGTCCGGGCAACAATTCAGGGCCAAAAACGAGTTTGTTGACAAATATCCTGTCTTTGACAAGCAGCGTGTCGATCATTGAACCGGAAGGTATTTCATACGCCTGAAAGAAGTACTGATTGATGACAAGCACCATGCAGGCCGCCCAAATGAAAGCCTCTATCCAATCAAGCACGGGGTTTTTCTCCCGCTGTTTTTCCCGTTTTATCCGTCTTTTCATGTTGCGGCGGGTGAGAAACGCCTCCGTAATTAGTTGCAGGCGATCAAAAAAATCGGGTTTTGCCGTTTTATTCATAGTACATCCATTAGTTTAGGAACCGCGCGACCATAAAATGTGGAACATATTATGGTTATCGCTTTTCAACCTATCCCACCGTTACCGCGTCGCAAACTTTATTTACGCCGTAAGCTCTGTTTGCGCCGTAAATAAAGTTTGCGCGTTCTGAGACGTGGCAGTTTATCGTTATCATACGCCGTCTTGAAGAATTTGTCAATGGAGCCTTTTTCAAAATCTGGTTTGGAAATCTTTGATTCGGTGAAAAAGGCTGGAGATCAACGCGCTGAAATCGCCCATTCGACCGCAAGTTGGCGCAATTCATAAGAACTGGAGCAATGGAGCTTGAGTTTGATGTTTTCCTTGTGGGTGTCTATGGTTTTTGTGCTTAAATTGAGTTTGTTCGCTATTTCTATGGTGCCAAGCCCTTTGCCGATGAAGGTGAAAATCTGAATTTGCCGGTTGGAAAGTTTTTGTACACACGCCAATTTGTCTTGATTGCCCTTAATGTTTCCCGTATTGAGCGCCTCGGCTATGCGTTTGCGCTCGCTTTCGCTTAAATACACCTTGCCCGCAATAACGGTTTTAATGGCGTCAAGCACCTTGTCTGCGGCTTCGTCTTTCATAATGTAGCCCTGCGCCCCCATACTCAAGATGCGTTCGGAATAATAGCGCTCATCGTGCATCGAAAGCACCAGAATGGCGATGCCGGCGTCAAAGGCTTTTATCGCGGGGATCATATCCATGCCGTTTTCATCGCCCAAATCAAGATCAAGCGCCACTAGATGCGGTTTTTCAGAGCGTAAGATTTCCATCGCCTCGAAAGAATTCTTCGCCACTCCAACGACATGATACAAAGGGCGACTTCCTATTAATGAAGCGAGGCCCATACTGAATAAAGGATGATCATCAACTATGAGAATGTTTGTTATAGGCATGGTACTATGATAATTAGGGGCGTGTACAAAAGCAATAAGAGATTTTACCGGTTTTTATTGAAAAAGGCTTGCGCAGGCGCTTTGCGCGGCCTCAAGCTGCCATCGCCTACCGGAAACGCCCTGGCTACCTGACGTTTTGCGCGGGAATGTTCCTCGGCTGCGCTGTTGCGCTTGGGAGCGCGGAATGACCTGGCGAAACCGGAATCCTGAAGCGCTCAAAGGTCGGCGAAGCAGATACAGAGCCAATAATTACAAGAGGAACCCGCCGGCATGCCTCTATCTTGTCTCACAGTATTGTATAATTCTCTTTCATAATATGAATAGCCGGAGATCATTTGCGACTGCAATATTTTCATCGGCAATATTTCAATTCCCACATCAATGTGATTGCTAATATAAAAAGCCAAATATTTTACAAAAAAGTCATATGCGACAAAGGCGTATTTCCCAAATTGGACTTCAATGGCAACGCGATTCTTTACAAAATCAGTTTGATTGTAACTTCTTTATGGCAACTTCGCCTTGCGCTTCAATCTCTCGTTTTGTGTATCTGGTTGCATAGTCAATGTCTTGTTTATTCGCAGTGATTTAATGCCTCGCCGCAAACTTGTTTGCGCCACTTGCGGCGGTTAGATTTTGCGACACTAACGATATGTGGTAGCACACCCACAGTCAAATAATTTCCTTGCGGAACGAGCCTCGTAGATAAGGCTACGCGGACATGATACTTCACCCTTTAGGGCGAGGAGATTCATTTAGAGTTGGACTTCATTTTAAAATATAAGGCGTGTCTTTTGATGAGGCGTTCCGGCTCCCGGCGACGATCTTTTCACGGCGAACACACGCGATTCCGTCCGGTGTTTTTTGCCAGGTACAAGAAGCTGTCTGCGGCGGCGAGCAAATCCTGCTTGCATATGCCGGGCTGTGGGATAAGCGAGGCCACGCCAATGCTGATTGTAACTGATGTCGCTTTTCCGGCTTGCGTGGGAACCACGGTTGACAGGACGCTTAACCGCAACTGTTCTGCGATGTCCACCGCAGCTTCAAGACTAGTGGCGGGAAGCAGTATCCCGAATTCTTCGCCGCCAATTCGGGCGGCCTTGTCCGCCGGTCGCCGCGCCGCTGCGGAGAACACCTTTGCCACTGTCTGCAAGAGCATGTCGCCCTGAAGGTGTCCGTAGGTGTCGTTGTACGCCTTGAAATGATCGATATCGATCATCATAAAGGAAAGGGGAGTTCCCTCACGATCAGCGCGTTTCCATTCCATATCAAGGCGGTCGTTGAAGTGGCGCCTGTTCGGAAGACCGGTAAGCTCGTCAATCAATCCCACCTTCTCAATATCCTGAATATACTGAAGGATGCGCAGGTGGTTTTTAATTCGCGCTTTTACGATGGTTGTTTTGAACGGTCTGGCAATATAATCAACCGCGCCAAGTTCAAACCCCCTTTCTTCGTCATCAGTATTGGCGCAGCTGGTGATAATAATGATCGGAATAGATTCTATCGCCTTATTTTCCTTTAATTGTTTCAGCACCTCAAAACCATCCATTTCAGGCATTATAATGTCAAGGAGAATGAGATCGGGTTTCTCTTTTTTGAGAAATTCAATCGCCTCCTTGCCGGAAGTCGCGGAAAACAACGTATATCTCGATGAAAGTATGTCGCTCAAAGCGAGATGGTTTGCCATATCGTCATCAATGATCAAGATGCGCTGTTTAGTTTCCGGTTTTATTGATGTAAGCGCCTTGTAGAGGATGGCGCACTTCGCGGCGGCTCCATCATAATCCATCGCATTGGCCAGCGAGAGAATTTCGGCGAGTTTGGCGTCGGTTTCTACATTGTAGGTGATGCGCCCAAGTTTTTTTGTTATTTCAGACACATATTTCGCCTTGTAACTGGCGCACGCCTCGCTCAGCGTCTTGAGATCATTGACCAGCATGTTGGTGGTCGTTAACACTTTAGGAGGAGTGGTCATGCCGGCGAGCGCTTCCGACAGTTTTTCGTGAAATTCACTTGCGCGCAAACAGAGTGGAGGGGTCGATTCTACGCACCGGTTGATGTTTATAGTGTCGTTCCCGCCGGAGGTGACAATCAACTTTGAAGCGGCTTCCAGTCTCTGGGCTTCATCTGCAAGGGAAGGCATCCCGATAGTCGCCAAAACGCTTTTGAGCGCATGAACGACGACTGTGTAACTCCGCCACTCCTCTTGCGCGAGAAAAGTGTTAAGGGCGTTTTTCTTTTCTTCAAAACCCATGCAGAATTGTTGCAACACTCTCAGGTACTTTTCCGCGCTGTTGCCGGTATAGAGCAAACCTTTGTCAATATCAAACCCTTTTATCTTCCGCAAACGTTCAAACACGGGATCCTCGGGGTCTGAGGTTGCCGGCTTCTGTAAGCCGAATATCAACTTCTCCTTAGGCAGCCATTGCGCAAGCGCGGCGTTGAACCACTCCGTATGAAGCGGTTTGGAAATAAAGTCATTCATGCCGGATGCAAGGAACAACTCGCGCGCTCCGCTGACCGCGTTTGCAGTCAGCGCGATAACAGGCATCTCCTTGAACCACGCGGCGTTTGGCAACGGTTGATCGCCCAAGGCTCTGATAGCCGCCGTAGTCTCAATGCCGTCCATTTCCGGCATCATATGATCCATCAATACGAGATCGTATCGTTTCCGTTTCACCATTTCAATGGCTTGTTTCCCGCTTGTCGCAGTGTCCGCCGTCATTCGGTGCATGCTGAGAAAGCCAAGCGCCACAGTATGATTCACCGGCATGTCGTCGACTATAAGTATCTGTATGTTTTTCGTGTCTTTTGCGGTGACAAAAGGCGTGGTGTTCTCGTATTTCTGGATTTTCGAGGGATCTCCCAGCGTCAAAGGCAGGTACACCCTGAATATCGACCCTTTTCCATACTCGCTTTCGACCTCAATCCAACCCTTCATCATATCCACAAGCTGCTTGGTGATGGCAAGCCCCAATCCGGCGCCTGTGACGCCGAAATTTTTTTTCTGATCAAACTGCTGGAATGTGCCGTACAGCTTTGACATGTCTTCTTTCCTGATGCCGACGCCTGTGTCCCGAACCTGTATAATGAAGCATGTGACGTCTTCTTTCACCCCCGTATACATGGACATCGAAACCGAACCTCGGTGCGTGTATTTTACCGCGTTGCTTACAATATTAGTGATGATCTGCCCGACGCGAATCTCATCGCCCACAACCACATCAGGGATATCTTTGCAGTTCAAGAAAAAAGAGAGGTTCTTGCTGTTTGCGATATATTTGAACATAGATGAAATATTGTCAATGAGCGCCGGCAATCTGTAATGGGTCAGACTCAACTCCATTTTGCCAGCTTCGATCTTGGAAAAATCAAGGATATCGTTGATAAGAGAGAGCAGGGTCTTCGACATTTTTTTAATGTCTTCAAAATAACCGACTTGAACATCGTCCAGGTTGTCTGTCCGCATGAGATCGCTCATGCCGATAATGGTGTTCATGGGCGTACGTATCTCGTGGCTCATTTTCGCGAGGAATTCGCTTTTCGCCCTGTTCGCGCTTTCGGCGTTCTCTTTTGCCACGATAAGCTCGGTGTTGTCGTAATACAGGAGGTAAATGCCGTCGTATTGTCCGTTTTCATCCCACATGGCTGTTGTTTTTATGGTGTAGAAACGCGGCTCGTTCATGCTGGGAAAGGTGAGGGGCACATCATCTTCAGATATGGTTTCGCGCGTTTGCCGGCTACGCTTAATCCACTCGAACATCCTTGCGATTAAAGCGTCACCGGCAAAGCGTTTGCAGATTTCCTCTAATTTCATCCCGTTAATTAACCCGAAGTTGTCGACATTTATCCGCTTGAGAAAAGAATTGGAGCAATAAGCGATGCGGCAGTCTTTATCTATAAGCAGAAGAAGCGTCGGCGTGCTTTCAAGGAGCAGCTTCATGTATTTTTCGAGTTTTTTCTGTTCCGTTGTCCGTATGTCTTTCAGCGCGCGATTTGCCATCATGGTGCTTTCCAGCGTATTTATCTGGAGTTGAAGCTTTTTTACGGTACGGGTGAGGCGCTTGTTTTCAAGCTCCGAATTTTTTAATTTTTGGAAGACATCGTCTGTTGTTTCCATCCAATTCTCCATGATATTCGAAGATATCCGCCGCCTCGCCGCAGAGCGAACGGATCCGGCGTTAAAAAAATCACGTCAATACGCATGCTATAAAGGTAAAGGTATGGATGTGGTTCGCCGTCTTTCCTGACGCATTGGGCGTCGGGCAAATCTCGCTGCCCGAGTAACAGCACTGGAACGGTATAACGCCGTTGAGCGTATCGGAAACTATCTGCAACTCCGCAAGATAATGGGATCCCACTATGGCGCCTCTGGTGAGGCAGGAGTACATGAGCGCGCAGGACGCTTTCCCTTGCGCGCGCAAATCCGCTATGCGCGCTACGGTGTCTTGCGTCGTTTTCAAGACATCGTCCGCGTCAAGCTCGCCCATGGCGATAGTCGCGCCTATGGGTATTTCTTCGCCGAATACAGCGTAGCCTTCTTCGGTGATGTTGTATATACCGCACGAAATGGTCGTGTTTAGACTGTCGTTCTTTGAATTGATTATAAAGGGAACCATATAGAGCGCTTCAAAACTCCCCGCCGCAAAGCCCAATTTTTGGAGATAGAGGCTGAATGGCATGTCGTTTAGGGTTTTTACCACAAAGCCTTCGGAGTCCGTGACAACCGCATACTGTTTTTGGATGTTCTGCAACGAGATGGATTGCATGAAGAATTGCGGATGAACATCTCCAAACAAGAGTGTCATGCCGAATGTATTGGGAAACGCCTCGCCGTTGCATATAGTTTTGCAGGTTGAAAAATGCGGCGTTTGATCGATTGAAAGCGTACCGAACACCGGAATGTCGTCTCCACAGAGCCGTTTCAACGGCGCGACCAACTGCCCGAGCCCCACTTGCGTCAACAGCATCGGAGGATAGGCTAGTATGAGCGAAGGTTTTTCATTTTCGTATTTGGACACGCCTTTGTGGTATGCGGCTTCTATGGGCGCGTCAATGCTGTCGGGTGTGATGGGACCCGACATAACCGTAGAAAACCGGATGTCATCGCTGGTGAGTACCGCTATGCTTAACAGGTCAAAGTCAAACTGTCCATTCACGGCTGTTCCCTGCGTGGTAATGCCGATTGTATCAAAATCAAGGCGTTTGCACAGCGCCTCGACAACACCAGCATCGACAAATTCGCTGTCGCATGTGATGAGCCCTACACTATTTTTCTTGATGTTATGAGGCGCGTCCAGTTGTTCGATAATCTCATTGCACGCGGCTTCTATGTCATCAAGTTCCTTTGTATACGCCGTAAGCATGGTAATCATAATAGCAATAATTATACCACGAGGCGGTAAAAAGAACAATAGGATAGCGCGCATAGCGCGACGTTCTTATATGGAGGACGGGAGACACTCTTCATGTTGAAGTCTCCACCGCTTTTGAAGCGTCCCCTATGACAAGAGGAATCTGCGCCGTAAAAATTGAGCCTTTGCCGTATTCGCTCTTGACCTCAATGGAGCCGCCCATTATATCAACCAAATTTTTGGTAATGGCAAGCCCCAGACCCGTTCCCATAAGACCGCGATTCGCGGCGTCATCAAATTGCCGGAAATTATCAAACAACCTGGGGATATCGTTTTCCTTTATGCCGACGCCCGTGTCTTCCACTTCAATAATCAGGTACTGCATGCCATAACACGCGCTTTTTTTCATGCGGAAGCGCGCGAACCCTTCATGGGTGTACTTAATGGCGTTGCTCAGAAGCTTCATCGCAATTTGCCGGATATGCACTTCGTCTCCGTAGAGCGTTTCGGGAATGGCGCCATCAAACTCTTTTTTTAGCTCAAGCCCCTTGCTCTCCGCAAGGAAGCAGTTGAAGGAATAAACAGCGTCAAACAAGACACGCGCGTTAAAATGCACCGGAACAATGTCGAGCTTGCCCGATTCAATGTTTGAAAAGTCAATCGCGTCGTTGATGATGGCAAGCAGTACTTTTGACATTTTTTTGATATCCTCAAAATACGTCCGCTGCGCGGCGTCAAGATTATCGGTGCGCATAAGCTCATTCATGCTGATGATGGCGTTCATGGGCGTACGTATTTCATGGCTCATATTCGCAAGGAACGCGCTCTTCACGCGGTTCGCCGATTCCGCTTCCATTTTCGCGCGAACAACTGGCGTAACATCGGTGATGTCAAGAAAGCGTCCTTTCGTCGTACCCAACAGTTTATTGGAGACTATTTTGAAATAATACACATTTCCGTCCCGCTTAACCTCCCGCGTCTCCTCAAACGCGCCCATTGTTTTTATGACTTCGCCAAGCATGAGCTTGACGGCGGCGTCTTCAAACAGGTCTAAAAAGGGTTTGCCTATACACGCCTTCATATCCGCAACGCCGGCGAATTCGGCCATTGACTTGCTGATGTAGGCGATGCGGTTGAATTCGTCAAGAATGACCACCTTATTCGAAGTCGTTTCCATTAATGTCCGAAAAGTGTCTTCCGCCTTGATGGATTCGCCATTTTTATCGGACGCGAAGCGGGTGATCATATAAATCATCGCCACGCAAAAAAACGACAGAACGCTGTGTACAATAATTTCGCTGGAGGAGGCGAGTTTTCCCAGATGGGAAAGCGGCAAGCGGAAACACACGAGCGCGATGTTTATAACGACAGTTACAATGGCGAATTGCAACAATCGCCGGTGGTTGTTGTACACAGCGCCCATACAGAAAATGCCAAGATACACGCTAAAAAAGTAGGTGAAACTGCTCATAAAGAAGGACGCTATAATATAGACAATATATATGAACAATGGTACAAACAGGGCGGAATTCAACACTTTGTTGATACGTTGTACGACAAGCGTAAGCAAAAACGCCGTCGCGCACGCTATGCCGGCAATAACCCCCTGCCTGATTTCACCCAAAACAAGCGCGTTTATAACTCTGGAAACCGTGAACACCCCAATCGCCGCAAGGATTATTCTATTTGCAATTTTATAATAACGAATGTCATACTCTTTATTCATATTCTCCCCGCCTTTACAAGGACAGTTCCAACTTCTTTTTATGAACCATCTTCTTTAGTTGCGAAAAGAATACTATATAGCGAACGGAATGTCAACGAAGCGATGGCGTCTGCCGGTACCCGTCACCCACGGACGCCGCTCTTGCCTAATGCCCGTATCGCGTCCACTAAGGCGTCAACATCCCTCGCTGGTGACGCCTCAAAATCATCCCACGCGGGGTCGAGGCAGTTTCCCGGTCTGAACGCCCGGACGTACCACAGAGAGTCATCCACTAGCTCCGCAAGCGCGGCGATGTCTTTTTCCGTAATAATTGGCAGGGCGAGCGTACGGTACTCGTGATCTATTCCGGAACTGCGGATAAGATCCGCGCTTTTGCGCAAGGATTCTGCGGGTGTTAGAATCCTCGTGGATTTTAACATCCGCGAGGACTGTTCCGCGTCCGGCGCTATTTCGCCGTACCGCACAGGCGCGAGCTTCAAATCCAGCGCGATATAATCCGGCGTGGTCTCTTTTGTTTGAAGCAGTTTTTCGAGCATGCCAGGATTCATGCCATTGGTGTCCAGCTTGACCGCAAGCCCCATTTTTTTAATCCGCCGTATCAGGGCGGGCAGATCGCGGTAAAGCGACGGCTCCCCGCCACTCAACACAACGCCGCCCAACACATTCCTGCGCTTCTCAATGTGCGCCAGCGCCCGTTCCAGACTGACAAACTCCTCCTGACCCGCATCTCGCGCGCCCGCCAGTTCCGGCAGAACCAACTCGCGGTTGTGGCACCAGGGGCAACGCATATTGCACCCCGCGAAAAAAAAAGCGGAAGCGATCTTTCCCGGATAATCAACTAAACTTGTTTTACGCAACGATATTTTTACGCCGGTGACGGCGCCAGATGCGCTGCCGACGGCGTTTCGTCCGGCGTGAATTTGTTCCATACGTTTCATCCCAAAGCCCCGGCAAGTCGCGACAAGCCGAACGCCGCCAGTATAGCCTATTTGGTTTGCTTGCGCAAGCTGACGCGCCGCCTTATGTAAGACTATTATAATTTGGCCGCGTTTTCAATTTGAGGCGGCTCCTCTTTTCGGCCGCTTTTTAAGATTTGCTCTTGAAAATGGCGTAAAGAACGGCGCGGAAATGTCATGTCCAAATGATCATGGCCTTTCATTATTACGTCAGCAATGAGACACCCCGCCCTGAAGAGCGGATGACTAGACCTCACTGCGAATAAAGAATCCCTAGAGCCAAGCGGCTATTTGTTAAATAAAAAGGGCTGCTACGCTCTAAAAAAAAACAATGTTTTCAATATCTCGCTTTCAACAAGAGGCTTTTCCAGTTCCATTCAACCGGCCCCCGGTTCGCCAGCCCGTAAAGCA
>JAIRTS010000254.1 GCA_031254795.1 Treponema sp. | reverse complement strand
GGGTCCGTTCATGCAGGACATAAGCATGGAGACAAGCTGCAATTTGCCCGGCAGTTTGGAAAAGGCGTCCACCTGTTGAGTGGTGTACACCGATGAGCCGATAAGAGCGCCCTTTACCTTGAGGCGCGGCGCTTCTTTGGTGAAGTCGAACAGGGCTTTCGCCACCTCGTTTGAATCCTTTGGCGCAATGGCAACAGCCGTCGGCCCTATAAGGTAGGACGACACATCGGGCAATGAGAGCCGCTCAAACGCGAGGCGGGCAAAATTGTTTTTCACGACTTTGAAGATCGCTTCCTTGCCCGCAAGCCGCTTTCGAAGATTGGTTATCTGTTCCACGGTAAGGCCGCGGTAGTCCGCAAAAATAAAGTCGGGAGCAACGCCAAAAGCTTCTTTCAGTTCATTTATCGCCGCGACTTTTTCCGGTTGTTCTTTTTTCGCAACAATAGCCATTATTCCTCCTTAATGGAAATCCACACGCCGGGACCCATGGTTGACGCGACCGAAAGGGACAAAATAAAATCACCCTTCGCGTCGACGGGCTTTTTCCGTTTGATCTCCGCGACAACGGTTTTAGCGTTTTCCGCCAGTTTGTCGCTGTCCATGCTCACTTTGCCGATGGCAAGATGAACAACACCGGTCTTATCCGCGCGGAATTCGGTGCGCCCCTTTTTAAGCTCCGCAAGGGCTCCTTTGAGATCAAATGTGACGGTTCCGGTCTTGGGATTAGGCATGAGGCCGCGGCGTCCTAACACCATGCCGAGCTTGCCGACATCTTTCATCATGTCCGGCGTAGCGACCGCGACGTCAAAATCAAGCCAGCCGCCTTTCACCTTTTCGATGAGGTCGTCCGCGCCGATATAAGACGCGCCGGCTTCCTGCGCCTCGGTTTCCTTTTCGGGCTTGCAGAATACCAGCACCCGTTTTTCAGCCTTAAACTGATGGGGAAGCACCACCGTATCGCGCACAGACTGGCTTTTCTTCAGACGAAGCTTCACCGAAATATCAATGGTCTCGTCAAATGAGGCGAACGTCATCGTCTTAATCAAATCAAAGGCGGACTTCGCTTCGTAAATTGTCGCGGGATCGTACTTCTTGACCGCCTCGCGGTATTTTTTGCCACGCTTCATTCTTCCACCTCAACACCCATGGAACGGGCGGTGCCCGCTATGATTCTTTTCGCGCCTTCAAGATCTGTCGCCGACAAGTCAGGCGTCTTTATCCTGGCGATTTCTTCCAGTTTCGCCATGGAAAGTTTGCCGACCTTGGATTTGTGCGGCTCACGCGACCCCTTCTCAATTCCCACCGCCTTCTTGATCAACTCCGCCGCAGGCGGCGTCTTGAGAATAAAAGTAAACGTCTTGTCCGCATACACGGTGATGACCACCGGTATTACAAGACCAGGTTCCATTGCCTTTGTCCTGTCGTTGAACTGCTGGACAAACTGTGGAGCGCTCACTCCGTGCGGACCAAGCGCAGGCCCTACGGGCGGAGCGGGAGTCGCTTTACCGGCAGGACATTGCAACTTAACAAGGGCGGCAATTTTTTTCTTTGCCATATATTCTCCTTTGTAGTGTGATGTGATAGTGCGCAGATTGCGATTTTCACATCTGGCGAGGAGCGTACGCCCCTCTCCTACTTTTTATAAAAAGGGGGAAAGCGCAAACCTACGACGTCGCGCTCTTTCTCCCCGCTTACACCTTTTCCACTTGCAACAAATCCACTTCAACCGGCGTATTTCTGCCAAAGATTCCCACCATAACTTTGAGCTTGTTCCGCGACGGATCGATCTCTTCAATGACGCCGGTGAACGATTCAAAGGGGCCGTCAACAATTTTAACCTGTTCGCCTTCAGAAAACGACTGGCGGGCGTGGACAAAGCGCTCTCCTTTAATGTCGCCGGACTTCTGCAGGAGGGAACGCGCCTCCTCTGAGGGAAGGGGCTTGGGCTTTTTTGCGACAGGGGTTCCAACAAAACTGGTGACACCCTGAATTTGCCGGATCTTTTGACATGTAGTCTTCCAATTATCATCAGGAAGATCCATTTCAACCAGCATATAGCCCGGAAGCATCAGCCGGGTTTGAGTGCGCTTCTTCCCATCTTTGATTTCCACTGTAGATTCGGAAGGGGCTTTGACATCCCGAACGATATCCTTGTCAAGCTCCCCGGAATCAATCATCATACGGATAGTTTTTTCTATTCTAGTTTCAAATCCAGAATAGACATGAAGGATATACCAACCTGTAGCCATGTTTGTCCTTTTTTTTAAGCCGCAAACAGCCGTCCGTCCGCCTTATGGCAACCAGAACGGCTTCTTTGGCTCCACGCTAACCACATATACATGAAAATTATTAAAATATCACTTGTACGCCGAGAAGCAACAACACATCAATCAACCCCAGCAGGGCCGCGATAATAACAGTGGAGATGATGACAACCTTCACGGAACTGATCACGTCTTCCCTGCTTGGCCATACCACCTTGCGGAGTTCCGCGTACGATTCTTTCGCAAAAGCAATGAGCTTATTTTCTTTTTTCTTTGTCGTTTCCATGGGAACCTCTTTTCAGTTTCAATCCTTGCAAAAAGCAAAACCTGTATCCACGCGGACACCGAGAGACGCAGACAGGCCAGGTAGGACTCGAACCCACAACATTCGGTTTTGGAGACCGACGCTCTACCATTAGAGCTACTGGCCTAGAAAAATTCTAGATAAAACCCGTCTGAAAAACTTCCAATATACAAATTTCAGAAGTCAATTGCTTGAAACTATTCCAAACCTCACGCGAACGCAAAGTTGCGAACCTTGTGTTCGCACTTTGAAACAACCTCACTTGATTTTTGTTTCTTTATGAATGGTGTGCTTACGGTCAAAAGGACAATACTTGCTAAATTCAAATTTCTCCTGAGAATTCCGCCTGTTTTTCTTGGTTGTATAGTTCTTCCGTTTACATTCGCTGCACTGAAGCGCAATAAGCTCAATAGCCGTTTTCTTTGTCGCCATACCTTCCTCCAGTTGTAGTGGAAACCACCGAAACCGCCGCCAGCAGGTTGAGGTTTTCAGAAATTTCTTCCATACTATCAACAAGCCCTCGAACGGAATCGAACCGTTGACCTTATCCTTACCATGGATATGCTCTGCCGACTGAGCTACAAGGGCAAGATAGGAAGTAATATACCACACAATATGATTTATGTCAACTCTAATTTCAAGAATTTATAAATAACATCTGATAATTCTTTAGATGCGCGTGTAATAGTGAACGCCGCTCTGAAGGCTCACGGCGGGGAATGCGAAGCGGTCGCCTTGCGGGAAGCCGCCAAACACGCCGCCGCAATGCTCGACGTTGAAAATTCATTGATTTTCTCCATGAGCCGGTTTCAAAATCTATCCCGAACTACGTTCGCAAACGTAGTTCACGTTTTGGAAAAGGCTCCTCTGGCAAAAAATGAGCCTCCCCGTCTGTTAAGGCGCAATGTGAGACCCCACTGCGAATAACAACTGAGGCTGTTCCAAAACTAACCGAGTTTTGGAGCAGTCCCATCTGATAATTTCATTCTTAAAAACGGTGAAGCCTAACCATGTTACAAGCGGGCTCGGCTTCATCGCCGCCTTGCATTTGCCACAAGAACCTGCTATTATTAAAATATATTGGAGATAGCAAGATAGTATGGATGCTGACACGACAATAGCGGCTAACGCGACGATAAAAAACCTTCACCCGCTGGAGATAAAGATACTCCTCTTTTATAAGAGCGGCGATGAGTTGTTCGTTGACAAGGTTGAAAAAGACCTTGATTTTAAGAGCGGAAACGGCAATCAGGCGCTGTCTTGGCTTTTAGGCAAAGGCTTGGTGAAGGAAATTCGCCGTGAAACCGCCGTGTTTTTTGAATTGACCGGTTTGGGCAAGCAATGGAAAGAGAGAGGGACGCCCGAAGAGCGGATCATAGAACTCGTCAGGATAAAACAGGGCATGAGCCTGCCTGAAATCGCCGCTACGCTGAACCTTGACAATAAAGACGCGGGCAGCGCGTTTGGATCGCTTTCCAAGCTGGGCGTTCTTGCCATGAACAGCGGCAAACGGATCGTGTACGCCTATCCCGATGACAAGTCGCAAAACGGGCGCCCTGTTGCAGGCGCGGCTGCGGAACGCCTCGCGCTCATCCGCGGCCTGCTCGACAAAGCCGCGGAACGCGGCGTCATCGCGGAGGAAGAGCTTTCCGCTGAAGAGAAGGCGGCTGTCGCAGGCATTGCGAAGAAACGCGGCGCAAGCGGCGTGGCGTTCCGCGAATTTGACCGTGAAACCGTTGTGTTCGGCTTTTCCGAAGAACGGGACGCCGTCGCCGAGGCTCTTGCGCAAGCCGGGCTTACCGGCGAGGAAACCGGCGCCCTCACTTCGGATATGCTTGAAACTGGCGCATGGAAAACCGCGACATTCCGCGCTTACAACGTGCATGTGCCGCCCACCCGCCTTATTCCCGGTCGCACGAATCCCTACGCAAAATTTCTAGAGGACGTGAAGGACAAACTCGTGTCTCTGGGTTTCGAGGAATTTGACGGCCCCCTTGTGGAGACCGAATTCTGGAATTCGGACGCGCTTTTCATGCCTCAATTCCATTCGGCGCGAGACATTCATGACGTGTACCGCATCACCGAGCCGCAACACGCGCAATTCATTGAGGATCCGTGGCTTTCACAGGTCGCGGCGGCGCACGAAGACGGCGGCGACACGGGTAGCCGCGGCTGGAGCTACGCCTTTGACCGCGAATTCACCAAGCGGCTCATACTCCGTAGCCAGGGAACCGTCATGTCCGCGAAAACCTTGCCACACGCGAAGATTCCGGGCAAGTACTTTGGAATGCTCCGGTGTTTCCGCTACGACCGCGTGGACGCGACCCATTTATCCGACTTTTACCAAACCGAAGGCATAGCGCTGGGCGATGAGGTGAACCTCCGCACCCTGCTTGGCTTTCTCGAAATGTTCGCGGTTGAGATAGCCGGCGCGAAAGAGGTGAAATACGTGCCGGGCTATTTCCCGTTCACAGAGCCTTCGGTGGAAGTGCATATAAAGCACCCGGCGCTCGGCTGGTTTGAGCTTGGCGGCTCAGGCATCTTTCGTCCGGAAGTTACGGCGTCGCTCGGCGTGCATGCGCCTGTCGCCGCGTGGGGCATAGGCATCGACCGCATGGCGTTGATGGCGCTCGGTTTGAACGATCTGCGGGAACTTTTCAGCTATGACATTGAGCATGTGCGGCTGCGGCGCACTGCGTAAGTGAAACGCGCCGAACAGAGGTCGCCCTAATCAGAGCGACCCTAATCAGCCCTCTCCGTTCTTCACCGCGGAGAGGGTCGTGGCGTTTTATAAAGAAGCCGCAACGCGAACACGGGCAGAGCGTATGAAACATGGTTTTTTGCAAATTCTTCTCACTATTTTATTGGTGATGGATCCTATGGGGATTATTCCGTCTTTTCTGGCGATCACATCCTCCTACGATACGAAAACGCGCAATCGCATTATAACAAAAGCTATTCTGCTTGCGGG
>JAIRTS010000235.1 GCA_031254795.1 Treponema sp. | reverse complement strand
TTTTCAGAACTTTCAACGGTAAAGCCGTCCCCTTCTTCGGGAACGCCGCCAACTGTTTCCATGACCCAATTCGCGACGGTGGTATGCCGCTGCTCGGCCGGTTGCTCAAGGGAAAAAGCGTCAAAGAGGTCTTCCAAAGCGGTTTTGCCCAAAACCCTCCATGTATTCTCGTCAATTTTCACCATTTCTTCAACGACTTCATCATGTTCATCCCAAATTTCACCGACGAGCTCTTCAACAATGTCTTCTATGGTGACGACACCCCGCGTACCGCCGAATTCGTCAACCAAAATGGCCATGTGAGACTTTCTTTTCTGCAAAATCCGCAGCAGTTTTGTGATTCTCATGTTTTCCGTGATGAACACCACCGGCTTTATGATGTCGGAAAGCCTCTGTTTTTTCCTGTGCGCCTGGTAAAAGTCTTTGAGCAGGATGAGGCCGGTGATGTTGTCGATGTTTTCCCGGTAAACGGGCAGCCGTGAAAATCCGGTTTCCTGAAACTTTCTGTCAATGTCTTCCATGGAGTCGTCAACAGACACGGCCGCGACATCAATGCGCGGCGTGAAAATCTCGCGGGCCGTAATATCGTCAAATTCAATCGTCCGCTTTATCATGTCCTCTTCCCGCTCGTTGATGCCGCCCTCCTGCCGCACTTCTTCGACAAAGGTCAACAACTCCGCTTCCGTAACGGAGTGGTCAGGCTTCACCTTGAACAGCTTCATAATAAAATTTTTCCATGACCTCAGCGTGTAATTGAGGGGCGAAAAGAGAAGCACAAGCGCGCGCAGGCAGGGGGCGGCAAAGAGGGCGAACGATTCAGGCGTTTCTTTCGCAAGGGTCTTGGGCGATATTTCACCGACGATAAGCACAAAAACCGTAGTCACCAGCGTGGCTATGCCCACGCCGGCTTTGCCCAACAGATTGACAAACAACACGGTGGCTAAGACGGAAGAGGAAATGTTGACAATATTGTTGCCGATAAGCACCGTGGAGAGCAATTTGTCGTACTGTTCCGTAAGCGCAAGCGCTTTTTTCGCCTTTTTATTGCCGGAAGCGGCGAGGTTTTTCATTTTTATCCGGTTGAGGGAGGAGTAAGCGGTCTCACTCGCGGAAAAAAAAGCGGACAACGCCAATAAAACGATGAGAGACGCGATCAATGCTATGTTATTAATATCCATATTTTTCTTCTCCGGCGCTCCGCGCCGCAACGCGGAGCGCCTCAACGCAATGCGACGCAATATATTGCGCCGCGCCATGTCGCGCAGCAATATATTGCACAGACTCCGCGCCCACGTCTCCGTCCGCTGCGCCGGGTTTTACCGGCGGCGCCGGCTGGCGCGGCCGCGGCTGACGCCGGGGCGTCTCAATAAAATTAATGCCGTCCTCCTTTTGACCGCTCGCTTTTCGGCGAAGGCGCCGAAAAATAATCCGGTTCGGCCTCAGCCGCCGCCTCGGCCGCCGCTTCCGCGGCCAATGACGCGCCGGCTTGCCACGCGAAGGTCTTGCCCGCGGCGGCGCCCGCGGCTTTCGGTTTGGCCACGCCGTCGCCGGACGCGAGCCGCTTTTTCGCCGCGTCTCTGTCCGCCAGCGACAGGGACGCCGCCGTTTTCACCGCGCGGGCCAGCTCCGGCTTTATGCCGCATGTTTTGGCAATCATTGCCACGGAAGCGGCGGCGACGCGATCAAGGCTTATAAAGGACTTCATGATGGCGGACGCCTTTTTCGCTCCTATGCCGGCGACATTTTCAAGCACAGAAAAGCAAATGTCTTCAGAACGCAATTTTTGATTGAACGAAGTGGCGAACCGGTGCGTCTCGTCACGCACAAACTGCAACAATTTGAGAGCCTCGGACCGCTTCGAAAGCCGAACCGGTTCGGGCGACCTCGGAAGCCACAATTCCTCGTCCCGTTTGGCAAGTCCGACAATATCGCAATCAACGCCCAACTCGTCGAGCGCGCCCCGGGCGGCGTTCACCTGCCCAAGCCCGCCGTCAATGAGTATGAGGTCGGGCATATCTTTGCCCTCGCGCGCGAGTCTGGAATAACGGCGCCGCACGACTTCCCGCATGGCGGCGAAATCATCCACAACGCCGATTACGGTGCGCAATTTGAAAATGCGGTAATTCTTGCGGTCGGGAAGGCCGTTCTTAAAGGAAATAAGGGACGCGACCGGATGTTTGCCCTCAAGCTGGGCGATGTCAAACCCTTCTATCTGCACCGGCAGCCGGTTGAGGCGCAACGCCCGCGTCATCTCTTCAAGCGCGGGACCCGCGCCGCGCTCCTTGAGCCGCTTCCGCAAATCTTCCCGCGCGTTCTGCCGCGCCATAGCCAGCACGGCCGCGTGGCGCTTGTCATCCGCCCCCTGTATTAACGGCGCGTATCCAAAGGTCTCGGCGAACCATTTCTTGAGGGAATCGCCGCCGGCGAAGCCGCTAGCGAAGCCGCCGGCTTTGCCGATGGTTTCGCTGTTTCTATCGCTGATCGTTTCAATATAAATGGCTGGCGGCGGCGGAACTGACGGATTGTAGTAGGACATAAGAAAAGTCTCCACCGATTCTTCCTCGTCCGCCGCGGAACGAGCGCGGAAAAGCTCCCTGCCTATCATCTTGCCGCCCCGCATGGAAAACACGGTGAAGGTGGCGAGCACGCCTTCGCTCGCGCTTGCAATGTAATCACGCGCGTTTTCGTTCATATCGACCACCATAGAATTCGCGCTGTCTTGGAGAGCTTCAATGGCCCGTATAGTATCCCGCAACTCGGAAGCGCGTTCAAAATCACACGCGGCGGCGGACTCGCGCATGCTTTTGGCGAGGCCGGTGATGAGGCTCGCGGTGTCGCCTGACAGTATTTTCTCCACCTGTTTGACATGGCGCCTATAATCGTCGGCTGATATTTTGCCGCAACACGGCGCGTGGCACCTTTTTATATGATAATACATGCACGGATTGTCCCGTTTGCGAAAAACGCGGCACTTGCGCAAATAAAAAAGCTTTTCCGCCATAGTCATCAAGGTCTCCACGGCCTGTATATTGGTGAAAGGTCCAAAATACAGGGAGCCGTCTTCGACAATGTACCGCGTCCTGAACACGCGGGGGAATTCCTCGGCGGTTATTCGAATGACAGGATAGGTCTTCCCATCTTTAAGATTGATGTTGTACCTGGGCGAATATTGTTTGATGAGCGTGTTCTCAAGGAGAAGCGCTTCGTACTCATTCGCGACGATGATGGTTTCAATACGCTCGGCGCGTTTGATGAGCGCGGCGGCCTTGGGGTCTTTTCCATTGAAAAAATACGATGAAAGCCGGTGGCGCAGCGTTTTCGCTTTGCCCACGTAAATGACATTGTTTTCCTCGTCCCGCCACAGGTACACCCCAGGCTCAACCGGCGCGTCACGGGCGAATTTTCTAAGAAGCTCTTTCCTTTCCTTTTGATTGTCTGATAGAGATGGATCCATAGCGTTGAGTATACCTGTTTTCTCCGTATGACGCAACGGCGGCGCGTCCATTTTATGCGCGGCGGACGCATGTACTGGCGCGCGAAATTTTGTCGGCCCGAATTTGCCCTCGCAGGCGCCCTCCACGCCGCCTGAAATTTTAACGCTGAGATTGACAAAAAAATTTAAACCATGACAGCGTGATGACGGAATGGACTTTTGGCCAGAATATGGCTTGCCAGCGGAACTTATTCGCAGGCGGGTCCAATACCCCGCCCTTTAGGGCGGTTTCAATAGCGGCATCCGCTTTCGGTTCAAGGGTATTGGATCCCGCATACAATCCATACCTATCAGAACCAACATACCC